>JAGMDK010000390.1 GCA_023128695.1 Phycisphaerae bacterium | reverse complement strand
CCACGAAGTCCGTGTTCGGGGCCGGTACGTCGCATTGGCCGTACCAGTTGTTGCCCCACGCCATGATCGAGCCGTCAGCCTTCAGCCCGAGACTGTGGTGCCCACGAGCCGCGACGGCCACGAAGTCCGTGTTCGGAGTCGGCACGTCGCATTGGCCGTAGCTATTACCCCCCCACGCCACTATCGAGCCGTCGTCCTTCAGCCCGAGACTGTGGCCACCGCCCGCTGCGATGTCCACGAAGTCCGTGTTCGGAGCCGGGGCGCCGCTGGCTCCCCACGCCACGATCGTGCCTTCGGCCTTCAGACCAAGACTGTGATGTGAGCCCCCCGCAACGGCCACGAAGTCCGCGCTCAGGTCTACGCCGACAACCTGCACACCCCAGCCGACGATCGACCCGTCGCCGTACTGGGGCGAGTCGGCCCCGGCCGCCGTCGGCATCAGCAGCGCAAACAGCAAACCACACGCAGTCGTTCCCATTACTCTTCTCATGGAAATGCCTCCTTCTCTTGTAAGTACCTTGCTTGAACCGTGATTTCCCAGATAACAGTCCGTTGAAAAACTCAATGTAGCGTCCGCCCCCCGTGGCGGACGTGGTTTTTCGAGTCGCTATCGGCGTTCTACGTCGGCCACGGGGGGCCGACGCTACTTTTTCAACGGACTAATAATCCTGCCCGCTTACGCCGGCTGTCGATTTGGACCTTCATTATACTGCCCGCCCCCCCGCTTGCGCCTACCCTGACTCAGAGTTTTTCTCGCCCGGGGTCGGCAGCCCGTAGCGCGGTCATCGACCGCAACACAATCGATTGGGATTCAATCGTCAGAATGGGTGGCCCATCGCTTTAGCGGTGGGCCACCCAGACGAAAATGTCGCGTCCGGGCTCTGTCCCGGACGTAGAAGACGGAGAAAACCTCTCCCGCAACGACGTCCGGGACAGAGCCCGGACGCTACACGACTTTTTCGGCGGACTGTTAGCCGTGGGTCGCCTGCGATTCTTCCGCCGACAGGTGATTGTCGCTGACCCGCAGGCGGCCGAAGTCGTCGTGCACTTCGTAACGGATCGGATCGTCACCCAGGCCGATGTACGCCGCCGTGTGCTCGCCGCCGCGCTGGTCGGCGGTGTACAGGCCGCAGAGCAGCTCTGTGTCCTGCTCCGGGCGATTCAGCGTGACGCAGGACGCGACCAGGTAGAGCGTCGGGCTGTGGGACGTGTGATCCTGGATCGCCTGCTCCGCCCGGCGGGTTTGCAAGCGGGCGTTGACCAAAGCGACAAACAGGCTGCGGTGCTGCGGGTGAACCAGACTGGGGTCGAGCAGTTGCGTGAGACGATCCACCCCTTCCGACTCGAAAGTCTCGCGGAGTTCGTTCAACGCGGGTAGCTGTTTCCCGTCCAGCAGCGCATGTAAGGCCCCGCAAGCCGTCGATTCCGTATCGTAGCGCTGCATTCTCCCGAAACGGGCTGCCGCTCCGGTTCTCTCGATGGCGACGTGCGCGTTGATCTTGACCAGCAGTACCTTGAATGCGTCATGCGTCTGGGGTGTCGCGTAGTGGTGTTCGGCTACGGCGAGCGCTCCCTCCTCATAGCGCCCCCCGAGGTTGGAGAGGCGGAAGGGAGCCCGCCGGGCGAATTTCAGGTCCGGCAGCAAATCGTTGACAAAACGGCGCTGAAACGAATCAATACATTCGTACTCGGATTCGTCCGCGCACGTGATGTGCATGGCCCCGACCACCGGAGCATCGAGCGCGCGTACATAGTCACGCAACGCGCGGTTGACGTCATCGAGGTCGTGTTCTCGGCCGAGTAGTTTGTTGAGGTCGCGGGGCATGACATCACCATCCGAGCGGTTCCATGGCTACCTGACATAACGGTTGGCATAGGCTTTCAGCCCATGCGTTCACCGGCAAGATGCCGGTGCCACACCTGACGGTTCTCAATCCGCCGGTACGCAGCGGTCCTTGGCCCAGGTCCGCAGCGCCTCGACACGCTCGGCCATCGTCACCGACAACGGCGGCGATTCCTCGACGGTCTTGAGCACATGGGCGGTCGCCAATTCAACCTTCGCGAAGAAAGCTTCGTGCAGGGCGGCAACCACGGCCTGCTCGATCTCGGCCCCACTGAAGCCCTCGGCGGCGTCCGCCAACGCGTCGAGATCGAATCCCGCCGGGTCGCGCTCGCGCTTCTTCAGATGGATCGCGAAGATTTGTCGGCGGGTGTCATGTTGGGGCAGATCGACGAAGAAAATCTCGTCGAAACGACCCTTCCGCAGCAACTCGGGCGGCAGGGCCTCGATATCGTTGGCCGTCGCGACCAGAAAGACCGGCTGTGTGTGCTCCTGCATCCACGTCAGCAGGGTTCCGAACATGCGCTGCGAGAGCCCGCCGTCGGTGCTGCGGCTGGCGGCCGACGCGAAGGCCTTCTCGATCTCGTCGATCCAGAGGATGATCGGCGCCATCTGCTCAGCCTGGTGGAGCGCGTCACGCAGGCGGCGCTCCGATTCGCCCACGTAGCGGTCGTAGAGAGAGCTGACATCCATGCGGAGCAACGGCCGCTGCCACGCCGTCGAGATGGCCTTGGCACACAGGCTCTTGCCGGCTCCCTGGACGCCCAGCATCAGCACGCCGCGCGGCTGCGCGAGCCCGTAGTCCCTGGCTGAGTCGCTGAGGGCGTCCTGCCGCTGCTTAAGCCAGCGTTTTAGCCGACGCAGACCGCCGATCGCGCTCAGGTCCACCGGCGTTTCGACGAATTCCAACAGCCCGCCCTGGTGCAGCGTCTGCCGCTTGCGGGCCAGCACGGTATTGATGTCGTTCTCATCGAAGCGGCGGTCGTCCACCACCGTGTCGGCGATGACGCGCTCGGCCTGGCGGCGGGTCAGCCCGCGCAGATTGCGAATGATCGTTTGCAGTCCGCTGCGAGTGATGTCGATCTCGATCGGGCTTTCCCGGTGCTCGCGGCGGAGCGTCTCGCGCACCAGGTGCTCCAGCTCCTGCTCGTCGGGCAGGGAAATCGTGTAACGAGTGGCGTACTCGTTGACGACCCGCGGCAAGTCCTCCTGATGATCGATCATGATTAGTTGACTATGCGTCTCCTGGAATTGCCGCAACAGGTTCCGCAGCACCCGTAGCGTGCGCTCGTCGCGTAGATGCGGCGCCAGGTCGAGCGTGACGCAGATGGGCCAGTCGGACAGGCTGGCGAAGTGCGTCAGACCGTCGCCCGGCTTATCCGTCGAGGGGATGGTCGGGTTGCCCGCGATTAACCCATTCTGGATGCCGCCGCTGACCGACCAGAGCCACATGGGACGGTTCAATTGCAGCGCGACGTCCCGCACACACTGCAACGCATACTCTTCTTCAAACGTGCTGATCGTGATGCACGTGTGGCCGAGACGGATCAGTTGTTCAAGTTCCTCGCGATCATTCATGCCGAGCCCTCATCCAGACTCACTCGCCGTTCTCCAGCATCGCGACCGTACTCAGATAGCGACGAACCCGCAAGACTTCCTCGCGGCGCTCGGTCAGGCTTTGTTTTCGGGGCGCTCTAGTGATACTATAGAACTGATATGTTGATCCGGCAGCTTCGGCGGGCGCGACGGCCTGTGAGGGGCCTGGGACCGCTGCCGGTGGCGGGGCCGAGGTAGGGCCGATGACCGCCGCACCTCACTGAGACTGCCAGGACAGCGACAGATAACGGTACTTGTGCGGGAGCACCCGGCACCGGCGTGTACAATGAGGCCAGGAAAACGCGAGATGAGACCACAATCCCTTGAGATGCCAAAAGGCCGGCTGGCGGATTTCTGCCGTCGCCATCATATTCGCAAGCTGGCCCTGTTCGGCTCCGTGCTGCGCGACGACTTCCGCCCGGACAGTGACGTGGACGTGCTCATACAATTCGAGCCGGGGTACGTGGTCGGCTTCGACATCATGGACGTCGAAGAGGAGCTTTCGCAGCTTCTCGGCGGTCACAAGATCGACCTGGTCAATGAGAAGTATTTGAATCGGCGTCTGCGCGCCCGGATTCTGGCCGAGGCCCAGGTGCAGTATGCCCAAGGATGATCTGATCTATGTCGGCTACATGCTGGATACCGCCAGGCTGGCCGCGGCCAAGGTGGGGGGGATGGACCAAGGTTATTGGAATGCGACACCGGGTGGTCCACGATTACCTGCACGTGGACTATGACATCGTCTGGGGCGTCGTAAGCGTTGACCTGCCCCCGCTGATCGAGGCCCTGGCGGGTATCATGCCGCCTGAAAAGGAGTCGGGATAAAAAGCGGTGGAGACCGGCGCCCACTGGCGCTCCACTTACTGAAAGCCGATGGCTGAAAGCTGAGAGCTAACGGCTGATAGCTGATAGCTAGACGAACGTTCACGTTTGTCCCGGCTGACCCTTGACACGCGGCGCGGCGGCGCCGCTCTTGAACGCAAAGCGTTCGCCGCGAGTCAAGGGCTGACCTCTGCATTTCAAGATGGAGGCCATCAGAGATGACTCGCGGATACCCGATCCCCATTTTCAGCATTGGTGCATGGGCGTGATAATCGAGGTACAATACGAATATGCGCGAGCTTCGCGTCTACATTGAAACATCCGTCTGGTCGCACGTGTTCCACGATGATACGCCGGACTTCCAGCGCGCCACGGTCGAGTTCTTGAACCAGGCCAGGGAGCGAGTCTTTGCGCCTTACATAAGCATCGTCGTTCTCGATGAAGTGGCTCGTGCGAACCCGAAACGGCGTGAGGGCCTGCTGGGCGAAATAGCCGCCGTTCGGCCGGCGCTGCTTCGCGCATCGGTCGAGGCCGACGCCCTGGCCCGTCGATACGTCGAGGCTGGTGTTCTTCCGTCGGCGGACGAAGTGGACGCCCTACACGTCGCCATTGCCACCGTTTACGAGATGGACGTGCTGACCAGTTGGAACCAGCGGCATCTTGCGAACATCCGGCGCCGGGACCTGTTCAACAGTGTCAATCGCGTGGCGGGCTATCGCAAGATGCTGGAGATCGCCAATCCGCTTGAGGTGCTGTATGAGCGAGACTGAAGCTGTCAAGGAGGCTCGCCGCTGGCGCCGGGAGGTGTACGACCAGAGGCGAAGCCTCAAGCCGCCCGAACGGCGGGCGCGCGAAGAGGAGCTGCTCCGTGCCGCTCGCGAGGCCGGCGTGGAGTTCGAGGAGGTAATCGACGCGGACGTCGCACCTTCACGAACGAGCGCTCGACCACGCGCCGGGAACAAGTGACTATCCGGAGGCGGCCTTATTCAGGGTCCCTACACGCTGAAAGCTGATGGCTGAAAGCTGACAACTGATAGCTGGACGAGCGTTCACGTTCGTCCCGGCTGACCCTTGACACGCGGCGCGGCGGCGCCGCTCTTGAACGCAAAGCGTTCGCCGCGAGTCAAGGGCTGACCTCTGTATTTCAAGATGGAGGCGATCAAGATGACTTCGGTAACAGGTTCTGCTACAACCATGCTTGCTATGCTCATCCGGCAGTTTCGGCGGTGATTGTGGAGGTATCGTGATGGTAGCTCAGCAGGTCCTGGAGGAGGTCACGCGGCGGCTGGTGGAGGGCTTTCACCCGGGCCGAATCATCCTTTTCGGCTCGCAGGCCCGCGGTACGGCGGACGCCCGCAGCGATGTTGATCTGCTGGTCATTTGTCAAGTAGAGGGCGACCGGGGGGATCTGGCGCTAGCGATGGATCGAGCGCTTCGCGGCCTGGGCTTGGCTCGCGACATCGTGGTCCTGACGCCGGAGGAGTTCGAGATGGATCGTCACATACCGGGCACGATCGCGCGCCCGGCGTGGCAGGAAGGCAAGGTCCTGTATGACAGCGCCGCCTGAGCGAATCCTGCAAAAAGTCCGCCAGTGGGCAGCCTATGGCGACGAGGACTTAGCCCTTGCGCAGCACGCTCTGCGCATGGGCGAGCAGTCCCCACACCGGCTGGTGGCCTATCACGCCCAGCAATGCGCGGAGAAGTACCTCAAAGCGTATCTGGTGCACCGAGGCGTCGATTTCCCCTTCACCCACAACATGTCGTTGTTGCTCGAATTGTGCGCAAAGTCCGCTGTCTGGGCGGAGGTGCTCGAGGATGCGGAATCGTTGACGCGCTACGCAATCACCACCCGCTATCCCGGCGAAGGTCCCGATGTTTCCCCCGAAAAGGCACGTGCGGCGGTTGAGATCGCCGCACGCGTACGGGAGACCGTACGGGAGGCTTTTGTCAAGGAGGGTATTACGCTGAAAGCTGACGGCTGAAAGCTGACGGCTCCTTCTTGCCCGGCGTGGCGTCGCGTCGTATGATGTCAGTAGAGGTACTTTTCATGCACTGGCACAAGCGCATTTCCACCGATCCGAACGTCTGTCACGGCAAGGCCTGCATCAACGGCACCCGCATCATGGTCTCCGTCATCCTGGACAACCTCGCCGCGGGTCTGCCCGTCGACGAGATCCTGCAAAGCTACCCCTCGCTGACCCGCGATGACGTGCAGGCCGCCATCGGCTACGCCGCCGAGCTGGCCCGCGAGCGGGTGCTGCCGCTGGCCCCGGGGGCGGCCTGACCCGTGACGCGATTCAAGCTCGACGAGAACCTGCC
>JAGMDK010000039.1 GCA_023128695.1 Phycisphaerae bacterium | reverse complement strand
GCCCGCAGTTTCTGTCACAGACCCCAATCAAAGATCGCTGTTTCGTTTCTCTTGACCCGTTATCCAATCTGGATGAGCATACAGGGTTTGTGTTACCTGGCCGTTCACGTCGGGGTCGTGGGCGATTTCGACGAAGGTCGAGGGCTCTCCGGCCCGGCTCGGTGCCCTCATCTTGGGGAAAGGCGAGAACCCAATGGCGTCTCCGGAAAAGCAATTGATCGTACTGGCTATCGGGGGCAACGCTCTGATCGTCGACGCAAAGCATAAATCTGTGCCTGATCAGTATGCCAGGTGCCTGGAAACCTGCCGGCACATCGTCGGGCTGCTGGAGCAGGGATATCGGATTGCGATCACACATGGCAACGGCCCGCAGGTCGGGTATATCCTGCGCCGCTCGGAACTGGCCAGCCATGAACTCCATATCGTCCCGCTCGATTCGTGCGGCGCGGACACGCAGGGCGCCATCGGCTATCAGATTCAAAAGGCGATGTACTCCTGCATGCAGGGCTGGGAGCGGCGGATACCGGTCGCCACAGTGGTCACCCAGGTTCGTGTAGACGCCGACGATCCGGCCTTCCAGAACCCCTCCAAGCCGATCGGCTCATTCCTGGACGAGGAGACCGCCGCGGCTCGCCGAGAGCAGGACGGCTGGCACGTGGTCGAAGACGCCGGCCGGGGCTTTCGCCGCGTCGTGCCATCGCCCCGACCGTGCGAGATCATCGAGATCGAGGCCATCCGCCGGTTGCTGGATGACGATTTTGTGGTGGTGGCGGTCGGCGGGGGCGGCATCCCCGTGATCCAGGAGGCGGACGGCTCGCTCACCGGCGCCGAGGCCGTGATCGACAAAGACCTGGCCTCCAGTCTGCTGGCCCGTGATGTTGGCGCGGATATGCTGTTGATCTCGACCGCGGTGGAGAAAGTGTGCTTGAACTTCGGCAAACCGAACCAACAGACCTTGGACGAAATGACGGTCGCCGAAGCCAAACGCTATTTGCAGGAAGGGCACTTCGCACCGGGCAGCATGCGTCCGAAGATAGAGGCCGCGGTGGAATTCGTTGCGGCCGGCGGTAAAACGGCCCTGATTACCGACCCGCCGAACCTGATTCGTGCCGTCGCCGGGCAGACGGGAACGAGGATCGTACCTTGACGATTGCGGATTGTGGATTGTGGATTGCGGATTGTCGCCTGCGCGCGGTTGCCGGGCAGACGGGAACGAGGATCATGCCTTGACCGCCAACGGGCTGCGAAACGTCGCCGGGTTGCGTTGCGTGCGTTGCAATCAGACCGTTCCTCTCGCCGAGAGTGTTTACACCTGCACGGCCTGCGGGGGCAACTTGCAGATTGAATATGATTATGACGCTGTGCGACGCTCCTGGAGTCGGGACGAACTGGCGCGGAACACGGAGCGCTCGATCTGGCGGTACGCGCCGCTCTATCCGGTGGCTGCGAAAATCGAAACTCCGCCGATTGGCTGGACGCCGTTGATCCCAGCGAAACGGCTCGGGAAGCAGCTTGGGCTCCGTTCGCTGTATCTCAAGGACGACGGCCGGAACCCGAGTGCTTCCTTCAAAGACCGGGCCACGGCGATCGCGCTGGCCCGGGCGCGGGATATCGGGCGGGATCTGGTCGTCGGGGCCTCCACGGGCAACGCCGGTTCATCCACGGCAGTACTGGCCGCGGCGATGGGGATGCGGGCCCGGATTTTTATCCCCCATACCGCCCCGGCCGCCAAGGTCGCGCAACTGCTGGCCTTCGGGGCGGAAGTGCTGGCCGTGGAGGGAACCTACGATCAGGCTTTTGACCTGTGTTTGGCCGCCACGCAGCGCTTCGGCTGGTACAATCGGAACACCGGCTACAATCCGTTCACGCGCGAGGGCAAAAAGTCCGTCTCGTTCGAGATTTGCGAGCAGTTGGATTGGCAAGTGCCGGACCTTGTCGTAGTCCCGGTGGGAGACGGGAACATCATCAGCGGCGTGTGGAAGGGCTTTGAGGACTTCAAGCGAATCGGATTCATTGAACGTGTCCCGCGGCTACTCGCGGTGCAGGCCGAGGGCAGTGCCGCCGTCGTACACGCTCTCGAAGGGGACGGGACGATCACACCTGTGCCCGGCCGGACTGTCGCGGACTCGATCGCGGTCAGCATGCCGCGCGACGGCGAGGCGGCCGTCCAGGCGGTGCGCGCCTCCGGCGGCTTCGGCGTCACGGTCTCTGACGAAGAAATCCTAGCGGCGATCCCGGAGGTGGCGCGCGGCGCGGGCGTCTTCGGCGAACCCGCCGGCGTGGCGTCCTTCGCCGGTCTGAAAAAGGCCCTCGAGCAGGGACGAATCGACACGAACTGGTCCATTGTACTACTGGTCACGGGCAACGGCCTGAAGGATATCGCAGCAGTTATGAAAATCGCCGGCGAACCTAAATCGGTCCCACCCGACCCGGAAGCGCTGGCGGATATTTTCGAAAAGGAATGATGAGAAGCGGTCAGCTAATTAGCTATCAGCTTTCAGCTATCAGCAGTCAGCTAGAAAGCATCCCTAAGCTGAATGCTGACCGCTGACAGCTAATAGCTAAAGGAGCTAGAAATGCGAAGTTTCATCGGCCGAGACATCTTATCACTCAAGGATTGGGAACGAGCGGAGTACTTCCGCGTGTTCGAGGTCTGTGACGAGCTGGCCCCGATCGCCCGCAATCGGCGGAACAGCGATCTGCTGGTCAATAAGACGCTGCTGACCGCCTTCTATCAGCCCAGCACACGCACGCGCCTCGCTACCGAGGCCGCCATGCACCGCCTGGGCGGACACGTGCTCGGCTTCTCCGACGCCAAGATGACCCGCGCCGGCGACTTCTACCAGGAATCCATCAAAGACACGGTGCACATGCTCGAATACTACGGCGACGTGATCGCCATGCGGCACCATCAACAGGGCGCCCCGCAAGAGGCTGCCAAGTGGGCCAGCGTGCCGGTGATCAACTGCGGCGACGGCTGGGGCGAGCATCCCACCCAGGTCCTGACCGACCTGTACACGATCTGGAAAGAGCGCGGCACTATCGACGGCCTGCACTTCATGTGCATCGGCGACATGCGGATGCGTACGATGCACTCGATCGGCTACGCCCTGACTCAGTTCGATGTCGAAGTAACGTTCATCTCGCCGCCGGAGATGTCGCTGACGGAGGAGTTCAAGCAGGAGTTGCGGGATTGCAACCTGCGTTTCCGCGAGGTGGAGAGTTCCGAGCAGGCCATCGCGGACGCCGACGTGATCTACATGGAGCCGGTGGTGCAGGCCGACTACACCAAGTCGCGCGTGGAAGTGACGGAGGACAAGGGCCTGACCCCGCCGGCGTATCGCGTGACGCGCGAGCTGCTGCGGGACAAGGCCAAACCCGATGCGATCATCCTGCACTCGCTGCCGCGCATGGACGAGTTGCCGGCCGATGTGGACAGCACCCGGCACGCGCGCTACTGGGAAGAGGCTTTCAACGGCGTGGTGATGCGGATGGCGCTGCTGGCGCTGGTTCTCGGCGCGCGGGAGTAGTAAACACGCCGGTGCCACACAGAAATGTAGCGGCCGGGCCCCGTACCGGCCGGTGATAAGGTGATAAGGTAACAAGGTGATAAGGTAACAAGGTCTAGTTTCCAGTTTCTAGTCTCTAGGAAATAGGTGACTGTCCCGAATGGCATTCCAGCCCCCCTCGCGTGGGCCTCGATTCGTCCCATAAGTGATACGCTTCTGTATCCTACCGAGATGGACTCAACATGTCGGATGGCGACGCGTATCTTGACGTGTTGCGGTGCGTCCCTCAGTGAGATAGCGTCCACACCTTGGTGAGGTCGGGTCTGGGCCTCAGTGCGGGGCGCGCGGGTGCCCCACCCTCTCTGAGGGTGGGGGACGGACTTGAATGCCAGCGCCGTCGCGCGGGTCGATTCCGTCCCCCGCCCCTGGAAGAGCCGGGGCACCCAAGCCGT
The DNA here is from genome assembly GCA_023128695.1 of Phycisphaerae bacterium. GTDB lineage: Bacteria > Planctomycetota > Phycisphaerae > UBA1845 > Fen-1342 > JAGMDK01. The sequence goes on along the minus strand of JAGMDK010000039.1, from coordinate 16,120 downwards.
TATGGCGTCATTGTCAGTGTCTTAAAGCCGTCCGCCAGGAGTTGCACGGGATCGCCGACCGGGGGCATGAAGAAGTGCGCCGGGACGAGTTCCATCCGTTCCGGCTGCGGACCCGGCCCGTCGAAGTCGAGCAGGGCTTCGACGCAGTGCGTGCTCTCCATGATCAGATTGACCAGCGCCATCGTCATGAAGGGATTGACACGAGTAGCACCGTTCAAAGCCTGAGTGCCGTTAAAGAACTCCGGCGGAGCGAAGGCCGCCAGCAGATTGATCGTGAGGTTCGGGCGCCCGAAGCGGAAGCCGTTCAGGCGCGGTCGGAAGTAGCGTGGCACCAGGGCCGTCCCGTCCATCATCCGCGGCGTTTCGGACATCCAGTCGATCTGCATCGGATCCGGGAAGCCGAGGTTATCCGCCCGGCGGTAATACTGTTCCACAAACGTCGAGCGCCAATCATTGGGATCGAACAGGAAGTGCTGCTCGGAGAAGGTCGGCTCGCCGTTGTCCTCCACGCCGTTGCCGTTGATGTCGTCCCAATAGGGAGCGCCCGCCGGATCATAGCCAGGGTTGGGCACGTCGATGCCATAGATCCAGGTGAATACCTGCATCTTGAAGTTCAGACCTGCGACGGTCACGGGATCGACCCGCACGCGCGACTCGTATACGCCGGGCTTCTCCTCAACCAAGTCTCCGGTTCCCGAGATCAGGGCGAAGAGTCCGTCTTCCCAATGATTTTCGTCGGCCATCAGGTAATAGTCGCCCTCCACGGCAACCTTGCCGGTGGCGGAGTCATAGCTCACTTGCACCGGCGTCGAGCCCGGCTCGTAGCCGGACATCAACACCATGGCCTGGAAATCCGGCGGATTGGTCTCTGGATCGGGCGGGAGCGATGGATCGAAATCCGGATTCACGATGAACAGATCCGGCGCCACCGGCCATTCCATATGCGTCTCACTGAATATCTCGTAGAAGCTCACTCCGCCGATCGGCGTGAAGATCGAGCCGTCCGCCAAATCCAATTGTTGCATCATGCCGTGGTGATCGTGCAACGACCGCCCGTTGGTGGTGCGGATCAGTTCGACCAGGTGTCCGTTTTCCGTCGGCGGCCCGAAGCCGAGATAGAACTCGCCCGCCGCGTTGTAGGTGACCGTGAGCACTTTGCCCTTCTCATCGGTGACTGCGTTCACCCGCACGGCCGCGGCCGTGGGATGCATGAACGAATCGTCTGTGGCCACGACGTGCAGCAGGCTTGGACCGCTACGGCTCCAGGGGATGTGAATGCGTTGATCGCGGAGAATCCGGGCAAATTCGTCGATGCTCGGCACACGCTCCATCAAGACGCCTTCCAGCAAGCGCTCCAGTGATGGGGCGACGGTGCCTTCCAGGAACGCCACCATCTTAGCCCGCACTTCCGCTTCGTGTCGTTCCCAGGCCTCCGGGCTCGGATCGAACATCCCCATGTTCATGATCTCGTCCATCAGAGTGAAGATGTTCTTCTCGATTCCCTGGCCGTCCGCCGACTCGAATACATCAATAGGCGGGCCGAGCATGTCGGTCATCTTCGGGTAGGTAAGACGCAGCCCCAGACCCTTCTCCGGGTCCGTCAGGATGGTGTGCAGGTCGTTGAGCGAGATGGTCTTGCCGGCCAGGTGGGCTTCCGCCATTTGCAGGAGGACATATTCACTGATCATCGGCCCCGACATGTGCCCCATGCCGTCTTCTTCGGGGAAATTGCGGTCGACTTCCGCCGCCGTGTTCACGTACAGCACCATCTCCACTTCCGGGATGGCCTGGGCGTACTCGAGGAGCGGGGGTTCCTCACCACCCTCGGGAGGCATACCGTCTTTCGGTCCCGGACCAGGTCCACCCGGTCCCATGCCCTCGCTCATGAAGAATTCGTCGAAGGTTTTGGTTTCGACGTTGGGCAAGCGGCCGAGTTCTGAGAGATCCACACCGCCCGGTTCGTCCGCGATGGCCATTCCGCCTTCGAGCAAAATCCGAGCGGCCGCTTTTGCTACTTCTTCGACATTCTCGGACACCGTCAGGGCGATGCTGTTGTGCGCCATATTCATTCCCCGTTGAGCACCCTCCGGGATGAGCTGCGCGAACAAGGCGGCTAACTCTTCCAGGCTCAGGCCGGCAATGTCGTCGAAATTAATCTCTTGCAGGATGCCGGCGTCTTCGAAGAGGTGTTCGAAGGCATCGCGGATCTGGCCAATCAGGGCCGAGGAACTGATGCCCAGCTCGTTGGGATCCACGCCCAAGGCGACTAAGATTGCTTCCAACTGGGCGACTGTCAGTGTGCTCAATGGATCGATGATGGTTTCATCAAGGGCCCCGCCCGTACCGCCGGCCGCCTGCGGGATGTGGATGATCGTCTGTAAATCCACGACTCCGTTGCCGTCGAGATCGACATTGAGCATGATATCCACGCCGACTGGCAACTCTCCCAACTCAAAAGAGCCGTCGGCGGCGATCGGGAAGGCGGGATATTCTATGCCCTGGGCGTCCAGGAGGGGATTGCCCTCGAGATCGGTCAGCCAAGCCGTGCCGCCGCTACCCTGACTCCGCGGTGCAAACTTGCGTGCGCTCTGAGCGGCGGATTGCGCATCAGTCGAGCTGGTCGTGGCGGCGGAACCGCTCACGCTCCCGTCATAGCTCAATGCCACCCCAGAGACATCACCATTTGAAACGGTTCCTGAGTTTGTGGTGGTACCTTGTTCGCCGGCGGGCTGGGTAATGTTCGGACAACCCCCGAGCAGAACGCCGATGAGTGCAGCCAGTAGTACAGTTCTCAGACGGATCATGATTATCTCCTAAAACAACTACTTCAGATGTGGAAACGGATTGCTCCTGGAAGATTGCACAGATGGTCCGATCTGACGATTATCGGCAGTTGATAGCTTGAAGCTTGAAATCGTCGCGCAAGAACCGCGGGATTGCAGTAATGAACCGCGAGCGTAAGCGACCGGCCCCCGCTCAGAACCGCGAGCGTAAGCGACCGGCCCCCGCTCAGTACCGCGAGCGTAAGCGACCGGCCAAGCCGACACAGCAGTACCGCGAGCGTAAGCGACCGGCCAAGCCTCCCCGTAAATCACAAATCCGGTCCCTGACCATCCAACACGTACCGGCACGCCGCCTCAACCTGCTCCGGTTTCCACAAGTACTTCCGACTGCCACGTTCCGCCCACGGCTGGATGTCGGCATCGATCACGGAGGCCTCGCGCATGCGGCGCGTGGCCCAGGACTTGAACGAGCCCATCACGTGATCGGGGTGCCTTGGAGCCGAGACGACGACGTGCACGTGGTTGGAGCGAACGTTCAGCTCGTGCAGTGACCATTGACGGTGCGCGCACACTGCCACGATTGCCGCGCGCGCGACCTGGCGTTGCGCCGCGTTGAGCGTGATTGGCGCGTGTTTGCCGCGCTGGCGCGCCGCGCGCTCCCGTCGCGGGTTGGTCGGCAGCAGTGGCGTCCCGAACACGTTGTGCTCGCGGTCGACGGAGCCGCGGTCGTCGCCGTGGAGCCAGGTGCCGTAGGTACGGAACGTAATCAAATACGCCAGCGGAACAGAACCGGAAGCGTCAGCGACCGGCCGCTCAGAACCGGGAGCGTCAGCGACCGGCTCGATGCCGTCGGGCGCCGCCGCACGTTTGGCCCGTCGCTCACGCTCGGGGTACTGATCGGCCCGTCGCTCACGCTCGGGGTACTGATCGGCCCGTCGCTCACGCTCGGGGTACTGATCGGCCCGTTGCTGACGCTCGGGGTACTGATCGGCGTCACTCATTGTGTGGCCTCCTCGACGATCCTGATCTCGTCGTCCGTGAGTTCTCATATAGCTCGTAAACAAGCTGGTCGATCCGCTGGTCGGTGGCGTCGATTTGCCGCTGGAGCGCGGCCTTCGTTCGCAGGCACCTCGGCGCCGCCGAACGTCCATTGTCCGGTTAAGAACCGAGCAATTCATGCTGATGCCGTTGTTTGTTCCACGAATATGTGTTATACTTAAATAAGCCTGTATCGGGCAAACGCCGGCTACACGCCGTGTATTTGGGTGGTCTATCCTCCCGAATCTAGCCCGCTACGGGCTTTATCTTCTGCATTTCCAAGCGGTTATGATCGCTGTACCATTCACCATAGGGCTTGTGGCGCATGTCGTCGAGGTCCATGATGAGCCTGAAGTCGTCGGCTAGCATATTGAAGAACCGCACTTCGGCGCGCTCGTACAAGCGCTGCAACGCCCAGAGATAGTAGTCGATCACCTGCAACCCAGCGCGCTCCGACGGGTACGCCGACTCGACGACCGCGGGACGATCCGACGGTATTTTCCATGTGGCTTCGAAGTTCCGCTTGGCTTTGGCGATTGCGCTTTCAAGCGCTTCCTGGCGTTCCGACTTACCGCGGCGGGCGAACACGATCCGGTTCTCCTCAGCCTTGTGGAGCAGGTTCTTGAACAGTCGTTTGACGAGGTTATCATAGATATCGTTCTGTGACAGCTTGCGCCCGTGGGTCCGATGGACGAACCGCGCGTGTTCCGCGACGTCGGCCTTGCGTCGGATCGCGACCCGGACCTTCGCTCCAAAGCTCGGGAGGAGCTTGAACACCTCGCGTCGGACTTCAGGCAAGTCATCCTTAGCGTGGAAGCACAGGGCCGTCTTGCCCGCTCCAGGTCGCATCGACGGGACATCATTGAAGTAAGGATCGCGCAACAGTTCTGTCCGAAGGTCTCCCAGCGCCCGACGGACCGCCGGCGGGCTTGGCAGGTATGCGACGCCGACCATGAAGACCCGCGAAACACCCTCCCTACCAATGATCACCCGACCGCGCTTGTTGAACAGGGTCAAGTCGCCCGCTTCGTCCACGTAGTAGTGTCGAACATCGGGCGCCGGTTGACTCATTTGGCTGCCTCCTCGACGATCGCGATCTCCTCGTCGGTCAGGCCGTAGAGCTTGTAGACCAGCCGGTCGACCGCTGTCGTCGTTGCTGAGAGTTGCTTGTGGAGATCGAGCCCCCGATCAGAACCGCGAGCGTCAGCGACCGGTCTCGCATCAGAACCGCGAGCGTAAGCGACCGGCCCCAGAACAGAACCGCGAGCGTCAGCGACCGGCTCGATGCCGTCGGGCGCCGCCGCACGTTTGGCCCGTCGCTGACGCTCGGGGTACTGATCGGCCCGTTGCTGACGCTCGGGGTACTGATCGGCCCGTCGCTCACGCTCGGGGTACTGATCGGCCCGTCGCTTACGCTCGGGGTACTGCTCGGCCCGTCGCTTACGCTCCGGGCTCTGATTGGGACGTCCGGTACGGGGCCCGGACGCTACAAAAACGTCGGGGAACTCGGCTTGCCAGTCGAAGACGTTGATGCGGTAGCGCTCCTCCTCGTCAAACATGCTGAGCTGCTGGCCCTCGTAGAAGTCGGGGCCGATCAGTGAGTTGCCGCACTTGATGTTGTCCGACAGGTCGGGCAAGGCCCGCTCGTGGAACAAGCGCAGCGTCGAGCCGATCGTCTCGGCCGATTCGCCGTCCAGCACCTTCAATAGCAACGACAGCTTGGTCGTCTCCACCGCCTGGGGGTCGATGTCGACGCCGTAGATGTTGTTCAGGAGGATGCGTTTCTTCTCCTGCACCGTCAGCCGCCATTGGCCGCCGGCGCCCTGGTAGATGCGGTCGCGGTAGCCTTTGAGGCCGGTGGGTGAGATTGGCTTGGCCCGTCGCTCACGCTCGGGGTACTGATCGGCCCGTCGCTTACGCTCGGGGTACTGATCGGCGTCACTCATTGCGTCGCCTCCTCGACGATGCGGATTTCGTCGTCGGTCAGGCCGTAGAGTTCGTAGACGAGCTGCCCTACCTGGCTTCAAACAGATCCCGCGCCGCCGGGGAGCTCTTGCCTGCCCAGCCAAGGTCATTGGTCCAGTGGGTCACGTTGTGCCGCAGCACGGGGATGACCATGCTAACGTATCCCAAGAGCGTTCTGAGGATGTAGTGATACTCCATCACGACCATTTCCTTGGCGTGGCCTGCCAACAGGGCATCCAGGTCGGTCGCGGGCTTGTGCTTCTTCCCAGATGCGTGGACAACCTTCGCACCGTAGGCGAAGGCGTCCAGGTAACGCCAGGGAGGCAGATTGCTCTTACTGAACGGAGCGGTAACAGGTTGGTCAAGAAATGCGTTGAACCGGGTGCGGTACCAGTTCACCCAATCATACGCTGGATGGTCGCGGGGACAGTGTTGGCTATGAATCTTACAGCATCGGTTGAATAGGTCATCCGCCGAGCCCTTCGAGTAGAGCTGCCGAAACGGGAGGATCACAGCCATGCAGTCTTCGTGTACGGGCAGAACAGCGTTGTACTTCTCCTTAGCGACGGCAGAGACCACACACCGGGCCTGAAGCCATCGACTTCGGGCCAACTGGGCATAGACATCCGACAAGTGCGCCATCAGTTCTGCATGGGCCGGCTTCCACAACTCTGGCCGTATAGGTTCAGCGGGTCCGCAACGCAGAATGGATTCGGGCTCGTCAAGAACGATTGAGATTGCTCCCGCCCCATGCTTCCGCTTGGCCTCCTCGTCGAACACCTGGACCAGCGAGATTGGATGTTGGGTCTCGTCTTCGAAATAGCTGTTCGGGGCAAGCGCCACGCTCAAAAAGGCGCAGGCGTCCTGGGCGTCGGCAAAAAGGTTGTTTTCGTCAGCCACATAATCGAACAGGTGTCGATACTGGAGAATCTGCTTGCTGGTTCCGCTGCTACCGCCTAACTCATGCGACACGCGGGTCTCGCCCACTGGCATATCCGGAGGGGGGCCTTCATCGTGGCGTTTGTGGGCGCACAGACGCAGGACTTCCTGAGCCTCCGCATCCGTGGAGCGGGCATAGTTGAAACGGTGCCATTTCCGCTTGAAGGGAAATCGCTCGGCCGCCGCCCTGTCATAAACAAGGATCAGCCAGGTAACAATCGGCTTACTATCGACTGTGTTCACAATTGTCCTCCTGCATCCACGTTTTCCGTAGCGTCACTATCCTTCGCCCTCCACGATCGCGATCTCCTCGTCAGTCAGGCCGTAGAGTTCGTAGACGAGTTGGTCGATCTGACGATCCGTCGCGTCAATCTGTCGCTGAATCGACGTCTTGGCGTGGGCCGTCTTCGTCGCAACGAGTTGTTTGTGCAGGTCGAGCATCGTTTATCCATCAAGAATCTTGCAAGCCGAGCTTGCGTAGACGCGACCGAATTGCACCCGCATTTCGTCCAAAGTCGCGCGCAAGCTCCCTTATGCCCCTGCCCTTCTCAAAGGCGGCCCGCAGCGCCTGGTCATCTTCTGGGGACCACGCCTTGTACGCGTTGGGGTAACGCTTGCGAATCTCGGCAACCGTCCCTTTCTCCCTCTTACTGGTGGTGTTCGCGGGTCGGGGAGTTACGGCTGCGAGGTATTCCGCCGCCGCAGACAGTGCTTCCTGGAGCGCGTCCACGTAATCCGCGTCAATGACGATACGCGCGCGTTCTTCAGTGGCGTGTTTGGCTCGCGTTAGCTCGCTGAGACTCAGGAAGTGCGAGCCGTCGGGCATCTTCTTCACGTCGACGAACAGGGTGCGCGATCCGGCGGGGACGCGCAGGCTGAACACTTCGCGATAGGCTCTGCTCATTGCGTCGCCTCCTCGACGATGCGGTTTTCGTTGTCGGTCAGGCCGTAGAGCTCGTAAACAAGCTGGTCAATCTGCCGGTCGGTGGCGTCGATCTGCCGCTGGAGCATCACACTTCTCACCAGAAGTAATGGTCATCGGCTTACGGGTTAATGCCGACGTTGTATCCGGCAACACCGAGATCAATGCCAGTGTAATCGTCCCCAACCGGTAGGCAAGGTGTCCCCAACGGACCGGCAGCCCGAATGAAACCGTCTACCAGCAGATACAAACGGCTGCCCCACCTTATGAAAGACAGGTCAGCCGCTCGTTAATTCGCTACTCGCCACTCGCTATTCGCCACTCGCTACTCGCCACTCGCTACTAATTATTACACCACGCCCTGGTCCATCATCGCGTTGGCGACCTTCAGGAAGCCGGCGATGTTGGCCCCGTTCACGTAGTTGCCGGGCGTGCCGTACTCTTCGGCGGTGGCGCGGCAGTTCTCGTGGATGTTGACCATGATGCTGTGCAGCTTCTGGTCAACCTCTTCCCGCGACCAAGACAGCCGCATCGAGTTCTGGCTCATCTCCAGACCCGAGACGGCCACGCCGCCGGCGTTGGCGGCCTTGCCGGGGCCGTAGAGGACCTTGTTTTCGAGGAAGACGTTGACGCCGTCCGGGGTGGTCGGCATGTTGGCGCCCTCGGAGACGCAGTAGCAGCCGTTCTTGACCAGCGTATTGGCGTCATTGATGTTGATCTCGTTCTGGGTCGCGGACGGCAGGGCCACCTCGCACTTGACAGCCCACAATGCGTTGTGATCGACCTTCGGATCGGCGGCCTGATACGTCGCCTTGGGATACTTGTCCGTGTACTCCTTGATCCGGCCGCGTTTGACGTTCTTGAGGTGCATGACGAACGCCAGCTTGTCGCGGTCGATGCCGTCCTCGTCGACGATGAAGCCGCTGGAGTCGGAGAAGGTGATCGGCTTGCCGCCCAGATCGAGCACCTTTTCGGTCGCGAACTGGGCCACGTTGCCCGAGCCGGAGACGACGCAGCGCTTGCCGGCGAAGCTCTCGCCGCGGGTCTTGAGCATTTCCTCGGCGAAATAGACGGCGCCGTAGCCGGTGGCCTCGGGCCGGATCAGCGAGCCGCCCCAATTGAGGCCCTTGCCGGTCAGGACGCCCTCGAACTGGCGAGTGAGCTTCTTGTACTGGCCGAAGAGGAAGCCGATCTCGCGGCCGCCGACGCCGATGTCACCGGCGGGGACGTCGCAGTTGCCGCAGATGTGGTGGAAGAGCTCGCTCATGAAGGACTGGCAGAAGCTCATGACCTCGTTGTCGGACTTGCCCTTGGGGTCGAAGTCGGAGCCGCCCTTGCCGCCGCCCATGGGGAGCGTGGTCAGGGCGTTCTTGAAGACCTGCTCGAAGCCGAGGAACTTGATAATGCCGAGGTTGACCGAGGGGTGGAAGCGCAGGCCGCCCTTGTAGGGTCCGATGGCGCTGTTGTATTCCACCCTCATGCCGCGGTTGACCTGGACCTCCCCGCGGTCGTCCACCCATGGGACGCGGAACATGATGACCCGCTCGGGCTCGATGATGCGTTCCAGAATCTTGGCCTTGCGGTACTCGGGATGCCGCTCCAGCACTGGCATCAGCGACTCGACGATCTCTTGGACCGCTTGGTGGAATTCCGGCTCCCCCGGATTCTTAGCGATCACGTCCTCCATGAACGCCCATGCCGCACCTGACATCCGCTTTCTCCCTGGAGAATCTCAGAACCTGGAATACATAGGTCAACCTTCTCCGCCCCACCCAAGATCCAGTCGCTTCCCATGCAGTCCGCCGCAAAAGTGCTGTAGCGTCAGGCCTCCGTGCCTGACGTCATCACACGCGTGTGTTTTCCCGCATTCCACGGCTGGTACTGGGTCCGGCCGCTACGTTCAACGACCGACCCCGACTTTGCGGCGGTCTGTTTGGAGGGGGATCGTGTCTTTCCTTCGTTTCAACCGCTGAGGATCTCCTCAACCTCGGCCTTGTCCACGTCGGTGATGAACGGGATGCCGCTGATGTCGGCGGCTTCATGGGTTAGGCAGGCCAGGTCGTCGCGCGAAATGTGCTCCAGCGAGAACTTCCGGCTGCCGCACATGAGCTGGCGCAGGCCCTGCGCGAGCCGCTCGTAATAGGTGTAGAGCCCGAGGGCGCCCGTCGGAACCTTCTCGAACTCCTCGTCACCCAGTTCCTTCCGCAATTCGCCGGCGGTCACGAAGATCTCGTCCTTGGTGTTCCCAAAGCGTTCAATGTAGACGGGGACCTGGTTGTCGGCGATCGTCCGCCCGATGGTCTTGCCCACCATGGCGGCCGCGATCGGAGCGCGGGCCATGCCGATAAGCTTCGTAAACGGTGCTCCCAAAGCCAGACCCTTGAAGATCTGGTCCTCGAAGGTGAACCCGCCGGCGGGCGCTAAGGCGGGCACCTTCATGCCCTTGTCAGCCAGGAACTTGGCGTACTTGTACATCAGCGAATGCAGCTCAACGGGCGGCACGCCCCACTCGTTCATCATCCGCCAGGGGCTCATGCCGGTGCCGCCGCCGGCGGCGTCCACGGTGAGCAGGTCCAGCTTGTACTTGGTGGCGAACAACACCGCACGGGCCAGGTCGGCCGGCCGGTACGCTCCGGTCTTGAGAAAGATGTACTTGGCGCCGGCCGCGCGCAGCTCTTCCACCCGCTTGGCGAAGGACTCCTCGCTGACCATGCCGATGCGCGAATGTCGCTCGAATTCCTTGAACGCGCCGCGCTCGAAAGCCTTGATGACGTGCGAATCGGTCGGGTTGGGGAGCACGACGTAGCCGCGCTCGTAGAGCATCTGGGCCTTCTTCAGGTTGGTGATCTTGACTTCACCGCCGATGTCCTTGGCCCCTTGTCCCCACTTGAGTTCGACGTGCTCGACGCCCAGCTTCTCGATGCCATACTCCTGCACCCCAAGACGGGTATCTTCGATATTGGCCTGGAGGATGATGGCCCCGTAGCCGTCGCGCTGGTGGTCTTTGAACAGGCTGACGCGGCGTTTCAGGTCGACGGTATCGATCACGCGTCCGTCCTGAATGACCGACTCGGGATCCATGCCGACCACGTTTTCGCCGATGGTCAGGCCGGTCCCGGCCAGCGCGGTGCCGATGGCCAGGCCTTCCCAGTTGTTCTTGGCGATGTTAGTTGAGCCGATGCCCGGGATGACGAGGGGAAGGCGGAACTTGATGCCTTTGTCGTGCCCGAAGCGGACTTCGAGGTTGACCGCCGGGAAGATGGCCTTGTCGCTGTCGGCTTCGATGCCGTGCGCTCCGACCGCGGTGCCCATAATGTTGAAGTGCGAGTAGTCCACCGGGTAGACCTTCTCCGCGGCGGTGGTGATCACGCCAAAGGGCTGCGGGTAGATGACCTCGTGGCCGCGGTAGGCGGACTTGCCGATCTCGCACATGCCGATGCAGCCGTCCACACACGTGACGCACATACCCGAACTGGGCGTGACGGAGCCTTCGGTCCGATTCTTGCTGAGCGTAGCGGCCGAGCTGTTGACCCTTGAGAGTGACGTTAGCATCGAGTCTACTCCTCCGTTTGTTATTCTTTCTCTATTTCACAGGCAACGCAGGGTTCCATGTAACACATCATGTCGTCGAACTGTTCCTTTTCGATGCAAGGCGGGCTCAGGTTGGCGCACGCACCACAGATGGCCTTCTCGGGCTCGGTGTAGGTGCAGCGGAGTTGGCAGGCGGGACATACGTACATACAGCCGCCGCACAGCCGGCACTCCTCCGACTTGATGTCGAACGGCGTGCCGATGCTGCGATTCTCGCCCCGCCCGCGGAAGCCGATGGCCTTGGCCATCATCTGCTCCTCGCACATCCGCACGCACAGCCCGCAAAGGATGCAATCTTCGTATTCCTGCCGGAACCGCTGTTGGCGCACGTCGTGGGCGGCGGCCAGGTCCTGGATCGTCTTGGACTGCGGGCACGAGGCCAGCAGAAGCTCCAGGATCATCTTGCGGGCCCGGAGAACACGCGATGAAGCCGTGCGCACCTTAAGGCCCTCTTGGGCCGGATACGTGCACGAGCTCACCAGCTTCGCTTTCGGACCTTCCCCGATCTCGACCACGCACAGCCGACAGGCACCGTACGGCGACAACCCCTCCATGTAACACAAGGTCGGGATAGGAAAGCCGAGGAATCGGGCGGCTTCGAGCAGCGTCGTGCCTTCCTCAACCGAGACTTCCAGGCCGTTGATGGTAAGCGTGATCATCGCTTCCGATCCTCGCTCTCAAATGTAAGCTAGGCCACGTCGATGGCGTCGAACTTGCAAACGGTCTTGCAGGCGCCGCACTTGATGCACTTGTCAGGGTCGATGACGTGGCGTTTCTTCGTTTCGCCGGTGATCGCGCCCTCCGGGCAAACCCTTACGCAGGCCGTGCAACCGGTGCAGTCTTCGTTGATGGAGTAAGTGACGAGTTCTTTGCACACGCCCGCCGGGCAGCGTCTGTTCTTGACATGCTCGACGTACTCGTCACGGAAGTACCGCAGCGTGGAAAGGACCGGGTTCGACGCCGTCTGACCCAGGCCACACATGGTCGTGTCCTTGACCACCAGCGCGAGCTCCTCCAGCAGGTCGAGCTGGTCAAGCGTCCCTTTCCCATTGGAGACGTCCTCGAGAATCTCGTGCATCCGCTGGATGCCCTTGCGGCAGGTATAACACTTGCCGCACGACTCGTCCTTGAGGAAGTTCATGAAGTACTTGGCGACGTCGACCATGCAGGTGTGCTCGTCCATGACGATCATGCCGCCCGAACCCATGATCGATCCGGCCTCGGTCAGGCTGTCATAGTCGATGGGCAGGTCGAACCTCGCGGCCGGTATGCAGCCGCCGGACGGGCCGCCGGTTTGCACCGCCTTGATCTTTGCCTTGCCGGACGAGCCCCCGCCGATGTCAGCAACGACCTTCTCTATCGTGATACCCATGGGGATCTCGACCAGGCCGGTGTTCCTGACTTTGCCCACCAGGCTGAAAATCTTGGTGCCCGTGTTGCCCTTGGTGCCGACCTTGGCGAATTGGCGGGCGCCGTCGGCAATGATGACCGGGATGTTCGCCCAGGTTTCGACGTTGTTGATGGCGGTCGGCTTGCCGTCGATGCCTTTTTCGATCGGGAAGGGCGGACGCTGGCGTGGTTCGCCCATCTTGCCCTCGATTGATCGAATCAGCGCCGTCTCCTCGCCACAGACGAAGGCCCCGGCTCCCTTGACGAGTCTGATGTCGAATGAGAAGCCGGTTCCCAGAATCTCCTGCCCGAGAAGGCCAAGCTCGTGACACTGGCGTAGCGCGATGATCAGGTGCTTGATGGCCAGCGGGTATTCGTTGCGGACGTACACAACACCTTCGTTCGCGCCGGTCGCATAGCCGCCGATCAACATGCCTTCGATGATGCTGTGCGGGTTGCCCTCCAGCACGCTGCGGTCCATGTACGCGCCCGGATCGCCCTCGTCCGCGTTGCACACGAGGAACTTGCCCTGGCCATTTCGCTGCGCGGCCAGGAGCTGCCATTTCAATCCGGTGGGGAAGCCGGCGCCGCCGCGGCCGCGCAGGCCCGACGCCTTGACCTCGTTGACCGCCCACTTGGGATCGCCGTTGTCCAGCACGCGGGCCAGCGCCGAATAGCCGCCGTTTTCGATGTAGTTGTAGATACGAATCGGATCGACCTTCTCGTTGCGGGCCAGAATCGTCCGCACTTGTGTCTTGAAGAACGAGATGTTGCCCTGCTTCTCCACCGCCTTGCCGGTGGCGGGATCAGTGAAGAGCAGGTCGTCGAGCACTTTGTCCTGGGCGACGGCCTCAACGATCTGGGCCATCTGCTTGATGCCCACCTTGGGGTAGAAGGTTCCGCGTGGCTCGATGAGCACCGAGGGCTCGGCTTCACAGAATCCGTGGCAGCCGGTGATGCGCAGATGGATCCTGTCGGTAAGACCTCTGTCCAGAAGTTCACGCTTGGCCACGCGGATCAGATCGTTCGCTCCGCTGGCCTGACCGCAGGTGCCCGCCGGTATCACGATCGTGGGCATGCTCGGATCGCGGTCGGCGATGAGACGCCCCTGCAACGCCTTGAAATCTTCGATTGATTTCAGTCTTTCCATAGACCTGTCCTGCTATTGATCCGCTCGGGGACGAGCCAAGCGGTTGAGTCCAAACAATGCTCAGAAGCCGCCGCCGTCCAGATCCAGCCTGTGCCCCTTGCACCCGCGGCGTGCGCACACCTGCACGATTCCTCCGCCGCGGACGATCATCGAGACCATCGGGGCGCCGCAGTCCGGGCAGTTCGAGGCCCCCTTCAGGTCTGCGTGGCAGTGCGGGCAGAAGAAATCCAACACAGTGTCCTTGGGGATCTCGTACTTGGATTCAAGGCTGTAGCTGCCGTACAGGGAGGACATCCTGAGCCAGCCGTGCTTCCGCCCGAAGGACACCGTTACACGAATCGACGGGCAGTCGTCGATCAGGTGATCCGGCTCCATCAGGCTGTGGTTGCACCGCGAGCAATTGACCGCAACCGGGAAGATGCGCCGGTCCCCCTTGACCTCGACCTTGTCGAGGCCGGCGCGGGTCTTCTTGACGATCTGTTTGACTCGCGCAGAATCGACTTTGGAGAAGTAGTGGCCGTCCACGACGACGATCGGCCCGAGGGCACAGGCGCCCAGGCAATTCACCGTCTCCAACGTAAACTCTTTGTCCGACGTCGTCTCACCCGGAGTGGTTTCCAGTTGCCGCGCGAACTCCCCGGTAATGACCGGTGCTCCGCGCACATGACAGGCCGTGCCCACGCAGACGGAGCAAAGATGTTTGCCGCGGGGCTTCAGGCTAAAGGACTTATAAAAAGTAGCCACCCCATAAACATCAACCAGTGACCGACCGGTCTCTTCGGCCACGACCTTCAGCGCCTCGGTCGGCAAGTAGCTGTACTTTGCCTGGATGTCTTCAAGAACCGAGATGAGCCCACCGCGATCTCCCTCGTGCTTTTCGACAATGCTCAGTACTTCATCAACCTTCATCTCTTCTTCCCGTGCGATGATTTTCTGATCCTGCTGTGTCGGACTCTGCTCCGCGCGTCGAGCGGATGATTCCTGTCCTTCTGCTGCCAAGCACGTGCCGTGGGCGCGCCTCTCCCAGGTGGGGGGCACGGCTTTGATCAGAAAGCACAAGCGGCCTCCGAGCTACCCCAAAGCAGATCGCACGCCAGCGGATACTCAATTGACAACCTGCGAGAACGGTTTGACAACCGCCTTCAGGCATGGTCTTTGCTGTCCAGCACCCGCGGCCCAATCCCGCAGGTCAATGGGCCTCCCTGGGGCCACCGGCATCTACGTATGGGGAGAGCCACCTGGGGCCCACCTCTTGCCATTTCGCGCCTCGCGTCCGCGACATACCGAAGCGACAAGACCAGCATTATGCCAAAACCGGAAACTGATTTCAAGGCGCTACAACAAGATAGCCCTGTATTCTTCCAATGCCTCCGGATTCTTCAACGCATCCTTGTTCGGCACCTCCCGCCCGTGGATCATCAGGCGGACCGCCATTTCGACCTTCTTGCCGCTGATCGTGTAGGGGATGTCCCGGACCGGCCGGATGATCTTCGGGACGTGTCGGCGGGTGCAGCCCTCGGCGATAGCGGCGCGGATCTTCTTGGCCAGCGGGGTGTCGAACGTCAGGCCCGGCCGCAGGATGACGAATAACACGACATCCATGTCGTCGTCGTCCGTGTCGCGGCCGACCACGATGCTGTCGACGACCTCGTCCAGCCCCTCGACCACGCGATAAATCTCGGCCGTGCCGATGCGGACGCCGCCGGGGTTGAGAGTTGAGTCGCTACGGCCATAGACGATCACGCCGCCGGTGTCGGTGATTTCGATGAAATCGCCGTGCCGCCAGGTGTCTTTGCCGGGGTAATAGTCGAAGTACGCCGCCTTGTACTTCGCGTTGTCCGGATCGTTCCAGAAGCCCGTCGGCTGCGAAGGGAACGGCGTGCAGCAGACCAATTCGCCCTTCTGGTTCGTCACTGGCCGGCAGTCGTCGTCCCAGGCGTGTACGTCCATCGCCAGACCGCGGCACTGCACCTCACCGGCGTAGACCGGGAGCAGCGGGTTGCCGAGGATAAAGCACGAGACAATGTCGGTGCCGCCGCAGATGGACGCAAGCTGGAGGTCCTTCTTCACGTTGTCGTAGACCCAGTGGAAGAGTTCGACACTCAACGGCGACCCGGTCGAGCAGATGCAGCGCAGGTCAGACAGATTATGGTCCTGACCGGGATGCACGTCGGCTTTCAGACAGGCGCTGATGTATTTGGCGCTGGTGCCGAAGACGTGCAGTTTGAAGTCCTCGGTCATTTGCCACAGCCGATCCATCGATGGATAGCCGGGATTCCCTTCGAACAGCACGACGGCCGACCCGACGCCGAGCCCGCTGACCAGCCAGTTCCACATCATCCA
>JAGMDK010000389.1 GCA_023128695.1 Phycisphaerae bacterium | reverse complement strand
AGGCCGCGCCAGGTCCTTCGTGGTTGGAAATTGAACCACGAAGAGCACGAAGGACACGAAGGGGTGGGTGGCGCACCGCTTTAGCGGTGGGCCACCCAACCATCAATACATGCGTAACAGAGCACTAGCCTCGTGACGCAGTCCCAGACAGATTCCTCGGTCGCGACGCAATAGCGTCGCTCGGTCGGAATGACAGATACACGCACGCTAAGTATATTGCTAATTATATTGAATCCGCTAAACACGTATCTGCTCACAAAACAATGGCAACCGGCCATGGTTCGCGATGGATGACGATGGAACCAAATGACGCAGACTCTGCGACCGCGCCGCCGCCGGAACTGAGCGTGGTGGTGCCGTGTTTCAATGAGCGTGAGGTGCTCCCGGAGCTGTACGGCCGCCTGCGAAAAGCCTGTGAGCAGGCCGGCGTAACCTACGAAATCATATTCATCGATGACGGCAGCCGCGACGGCACCCCCAACGAGATCAAACGCTTGTCCCAGGAGGACTCCACGGTCCGCGGCGTGCTGTTGAGCCGCAACTTCGGCCACCAGGCGGCGGTCTCGGCCGGGTACGATCACGCCCGGGGGCGGGCCGTGCTGGTCATGGACGCCGACTTGCAGCACCCGCCGGAGTTGATCCCCGAGTTCCTGGCCCAATGGCGGGCCGGGTACGATGTGGTCTATGCCTACCGGCGGAACGTGCCCGCCCGCTGGGGCTATCGCATGCACAACTGGTTGTGTAACGTCACGATCCCCCGCGAGGCCGCGGATTTTCGGTTGCTCGATCGCGTCGTGGTCGAGGCCTTGCGGCGGATGCCGGAGCGGAACCGCTTCGTGCGCGGGCTGGTGGCGTGGTTGGGCTTCCGGCAGATCGGGATTCCCTATGACCAGGCGGAGCGGGTCGCCGGCCGGCCCTCCTATTCGTTACGGAAACATCTGAACATCCGTTTCGACAGCGTGTTCAGCTTCAGCACGGTGCCGTTGCGGATCAGTGTCTATCTCGGCCTGGTGACGCTGGTCCTGGGGATCATCTATGCGGCGTACATCCTTGCGGTGCTGCTGATCCGCGGGCGGGCGGCGGTGGAGCCCGGCTGGCCCGCGCTCATTATCACGGTGTTAGTCCTCGGTGGAGTGCAGCTACTCTGTCTCGGCATGGTCGCGGAGTACGTCGGCCGGGTCTACGAAGAGGTCAAACAACGACCGCTCTATGTGGTCCGCGAACTAACCGAGGGGTGATGCTGGTGCGAGCTATGAATCTCGCACCAGCTAATGCACCAGCTAATGTGCAATTGCGATGAAACGTGGCAAGATCAGCCGACCCTGTCCGGCGTGTGAGGCCCGCGTGTTTGACCACCTGGTCGTAGTACGCGGCACCCACATTTATCGTTGTCTCGGCTGCGGGCTGGCCACCTGGGATTGGACGGCCTTTGATTGCGCCGAGTTCTATGACCAGTCCTATTGGAAGAGCGCGGACGTCGACAAGGGCTATGCGGATTATTTCGCCTTGGCGGAGGCGCTGGCCTCTACGAACAAAATGCGGCTGGCCTGGATCACGCGGCGGCTGGGTAGGCTAATTGACCGTGCGCGACCGCGCAACAACGAAGAGCCGCGGGCTTCAGCCCGCGCGGCCTTGCGCTCATCGAATGCGTGCAAGAGTACGCGCGACTATTTAGATCGACGACCTTCTCTATTGGATGTCGGCTGCGGACCCGGGTTCTTCGTCCAGGCGGCCGCTAACGCCGGCTTCGCCGCGGCCGGCGTCGAGGTGTCCGAGTTCGCCGTCAACTTCGCCCGCGAACGGCTCGGCCAGAACGTCTGGCAAGGTCAAGCACGCTCGTCGGATCTTCGCTCAGGGCCCTACGACGTGGTCACCCTGTGGGACGTGCTCGAGCACGTGGCCGATCCGCGGGACACGCTCGCGGCGCTCGCCGAAGTGATACCGGCCGGCGGCCTCCTGGCGCTGAGCACCGGCGACGTCTCAAGCCTGGTCGCCCGCTTGAGCGGGGCCCGCTGGCATCTGTTCACGCTGCCGGAACACCTGTGGTTCTTCACCCCGGGCAGCCTGCGGCGTTTGCTGCGGCGTGTGGGCTTGGAGCCCGTCGCTTGCCGTTACGAAATCTGCTGGTATCCGGTACGCTACCTGATCGAGCGGGTGGCAGCGATGTGCGGGTGCCGGCGGGTAGTATCGCCGCGACTGGGAGCGCTGGGGAAGCTCGCCGTCCCGGTCACTCTGGCCGACATCATCACCATCCTGGCCAGAAAGCGGCCTCGTTGACAGGCTCCCGCCTAGAAACTAGAAACTAGAGACTAGTGCTCCGCCACAACTCAATTGATGGGTTGGTGT
>JAGMDK010000388.1 GCA_023128695.1 Phycisphaerae bacterium | reverse complement strand
TTCTTAACGATCTCGGTGCACTCGGTGAAGCCAAGCACTGCTCAAGAGCAGTGTTTCTTAACGATCTCGGTGCACGCGGCGAAGCTTAGCACTGCTCAAGAGCAGTGGCACACATCCCGATCGATACGCAACCCGTCAAATCAGCGTTGACGGAGCACTAGAAACTAGACCTTATCACCTTCTGCGGCTGGTCGGCGCGTCGTGTCGGGGGCGGGAGAATGTCGCTGATGCAAATGGTCCACGTGTCCAGGGAGCACCCCCCGCCGCAAGTCGCGGTAGTGATCCCTTGTTACAACCACGGCGAGTTCCTGCCGGAGGCCCTGCGGAGCGTGCGGGCTCAACGCTATCAGAATATCGATTGCGTGGTGGTTGATGACGGCTCGACGGACCCGGGCACGCTGAAGACCCTCGCACGAATGGGCAACGAGGGGGTGCGAGTAATACGGCAAGATAACCAGGGGTTGTCCACGGCGCGTAACGCGGGCGTACGGGCCACGACGGCACCGTTCTTCGTGCCGCTTGACGCCGACGACAAACTTGCGCCCGAGTTCGTCGGCCGGCTGCTCCCGAAGTTGCTGGACGACCCGGCCCTGGGCTATTGCTACAGCCACGTGCAGTGTTTCGGTGCCTCGGCTGCACTGTGGGAATGTGCTCCCTACGACCCGCGGCGGCTGCTGGTCGAGAACTTGAGCGTCGCGACGGCGGTGATTCGCCGGGCGGCCTTCGACGAAGTCGGCGGCTACCGCCGGGACATGATCCACGGCTTCGAGGATTGGGATTTCTGGCTGGCGCTCCTGTCGGCGGGCTATTTCGGGGCCTGCGTGCCGGAGCCGCTGTTTCACTATCGCAGACATGCCGGCGGGTCGATGCTGAGCGAGGCGCAGAGGCGTCGGCCGGAGATGGTGCGGAAGATGATCGCGCATCATCGGAGCCTGTTTGCCGCCCTGCTGGACGTCTCGCCGGTCGACGACGAAATCTACCAGACGCTGCTCGCCCAGGCGGAGTTGGCCGAGATCGAAAATTCCCGCTTCTGGCGGCTCGCACGGCGGCTGACACGTAACCCGCTTCCCAACTCAAAGAGTCGATCAGGCGTCCAAACGGAGCGGGAGGGGGATCATTCCACTGAAGATCCGCGTGCCCGGCTGGCACGGATCAAAGCCGGCTGGGTTTACCGCTTGATCCAGGCCGTCAAACGCACATCGCTGTACAAATGGTACGGCCGCCGAAAATACGGCCCCCAGTTCGACCAACCCTCGGCCGGCGTGCGGCGGTGAAGATAAGCTGGTGCGTGAATCCCTTCTCGCACCAACAAGCTGGTCAAGCTGGTGCGTGAATCCCTTCTCGCACCTCTGCCGTTGGTATCCCTTCTTGACTGGAAGTAGAGGGATAGGAATCCTGAGACTCCGGGTGCGAGATAGGAATCTCGCACCAGCCGAGGCCCACCCACCCCTTCGTGTCCTTCGTGCCCTTCGTGGTTCAATTTCCAACCACGAAGAGCACGAAGAACACGAAGAGTGAGCAAGATGTGTAACGAGTAGGGTATGTCCTGGACCATCAAGCTGGTGCGTGAATCCCTTCTCGCACCAACCGTGCCTCATTCCCGGCCGGGGCGACGGCGGGACTTCTGCAACTTGATCTGGAGCGTGATTTCCTGGTCTTGACGGACAACGATCACGTCGATCTGGTCGCCCGGCTTGAAATGCTTGAGCGCGTCCATGTAGCCGTAGATGTCGTTGACCTTGTAATCGCCAATGCGGATGATGCGGTCGCCGCTCTTCATCTGGGCGGCCTGCGCGGGACCGCCGTCGAGGACCGTATCGGCCACGACGCCCGGCTTATCGTCGGCGGAGAAATCGGGAATGATGCCGAACCGCACCGGCGGCCGGGAGGGCATCCCGCCTGCTCCGTTTTCGACCGGTTTCTCCTCGCCTTTTTTCTCCTTGGCTTTTTGCGCGTCCTTCTCGTGCTCGACGGCCGGCTTGAAGTCGAGGTCTTCCTCTTCCGGCTCGGACTCGGCGGCCTCCTCCTGGAATGCCGGGCCCTCTTCCAGATCGGCCAGCTCGCGCGCGATCAGCCGGAGCAGGCTCAGAATCTTCACCGCCCCGGGCGCGTCGATCAGCTCCCAGTCGTCGCCCGGGCGGTGGTATTGCTTGTGAATCCCGGTGAAGGGGAACAAGTACGGTATTTTGTTGTAAAAAAAACTGGCGTGATCGCTGTTGCCGGACAAGGCTTTCGGGGCTCGATAGTCGAGGTCGACCCGCTCGGCGGCGCGGCCGACGATCTCGTCGAATTCCTTCGCGCTGGGGATGCCGAAGATCGTGAAGCGGTCCTGGCTGAGCCGCCCGATCATGTCGATGTTGATCATCGCCTTGACGTCTTCGAGCTTGACCGTTGGGTGGACGACGAAGTACTTGCTGCCGAGCAGGCCCATTTCCTCGGCACTGAAGGTGATGAAGAGCAGGTTGCGGCGCAGCCCGCGCTCGCGCCCCAGCACCCGGGCCAACTCCATGATCGCGGCCGAGCCGGAAGCGTTGTCGTCCGCGCCGTTGTGAATGTAGCGCTGCTCGTCTTTCCGCTCGAACTGGAGCGGCACGAGGCCCAGGTGGTCGTAGTGTGCGCCGAACACGATCGTCTCGTCCGTCCCGCCCTCGCCCTTGAGCAGGCCCAGCACGTTCCGCGTCTTGACCTTGTTCTCTCTCACGCCGGTCTTGAGCTTGACGTTCAGGTGCAGGTCGGTTGAGAGCGGCTTGCGCTCGCGGTCGAGCCGCTCCTGCAACTTTTCCAGGGTCGGCAGCTTGGCCTTCTTCAGAATTACCTCGGCCAGTTCCGGCGTGATGTGCACGAGCGGCAGGTCGTACGTTTGCCGCGACCATTCTTCCGAGAACGGGTACAGCTCGTCGGATACGCCGGCGCGCTTCGGCGGGTTGACGATCAGCAGCGCCCGGGCACCTCTCCGGGCGGCGGTATGGGCCTTGCCGCGGAACTGCGAATAGTGCGAGGGGGACTCGCCGCCGAAGTCGGCCTCCGGATCGTCCCCCCGCGGCTCGTAACGCAGGATCAGCAGAATCTTGCCCTCGGGGTCGAAGTCGGCGTAATCGTTATAGTTGTGCAGTTCGGCCTTGATCCCATACCCGGCGAACGCCAGCGGTCCCTCCACGTCTTCCATCTCGGTGAATGGCAGGGGAATCCAGTCCTCACGCACCTTCCACTTGCGCTCGAGCCCGTCGATCTCTAGCAGCGCGTCCTCGTCCACGAGCTGCTTCCCCCGCCGAACCTCAAACTCTTGGAACCAGGTCCCCTCCTCCCCGGCGGGTTCGAGCCCCGCGGCCTGGAAATGCTCGACGATGTACTTGGCGGCCTCCTCGATCCCCGGGCTGCCCGGCCGCCGACCCGCGAGTTCATCGCTGGCCAAATACTTGATGTGCTCGAGGTATACCTCGGCGGAGAACGGCGACTCGCCGGCGGGCCTGGTGGTCGGCTCCTCGGCCGCGACCGGCCAGGCGACGTATGCGGCGAACAGCAGTGCGAGCACGGAGAGTACACGGCATTTCATACTATTACTCCAAGGTTGGTCTGATCCGGATCATGGACAGACAAAGTGTACCCGGCCTGCCCGCCGGCGCAAATCAGCCCTACATTTTCCTACAAAGCTAGTGCTTTGTCACATCTTAATGTTCGGATACACGGGCTTCAGTTTGCATCGTGCGTCTTCGATTTTCATTTGCCAATCTACGCCTCGTTGCGCCGCGTTAACATCAGTTGACCAAGCAGCGGTTTCTTCACGAAGCGTTTTCACGTCGCCGATGCGCCGTCCGGCCACGCACTGACGCGTGACCAAACTCAGTTCATTCTCCGCGATATTCAGCCAACTGCCGTGCTTCGGCGTGTAGCAGAACTCAATCTGTCGCACCAACGGCCTGGCCCGCTCGGTCATACCGTTTTTTTAAGCGTGCGCCGAACGGTTTCGTGACTGATCG
>JAGMDK010000387.1 GCA_023128695.1 Phycisphaerae bacterium | reverse complement strand
CCCACAGATTCTGCGGAAGAGCCATAAAAGAAGCTCCCCGTAGCGGTGTTGACAGGGTCAGTGCTGGTGCCGGAGACGTCGCTCTTGTCCCCGACGGTCGTATCGTCCTGTGGATCGGGGTTTACGCTCCAATACAAGTCGCGGATGTCGTCAGCGCCAAGCGCCTTCCTGTAGATGGAGAGTTCATCAATATCCCCGCAGAAGTTCCTCTCGGGCACATGACCCGGCCACTGGCCGATGTGGAGGCTGTCATCGTTAACACGCAGGGCACAGTCCGTCTGATCTTGCACCGCAAGTTGTCCGTCGATGTAAATCTCCCATGACTGTCGAGCCTTCACAACGGCGGCTAGCAGGTGCCACCGTCCATCACACACGTCGTACGCGGTGGCGCGGTACCAGTGCCAGGGATATGTGCCGCAGTCCTCGTCCGAGTGCTCGAAGTACGGCCAGCACGCGCTGCCGGAAGTATCCAGGCCAAAGTGGTAATTCTGCGGGCGAGCATCACCCCCGGGGGTCTTCGTCACAATGGACTGGCGCGAATTGACTGAGGTCCTGACCCACGCGCAAATCGTGATGTCGCCGGTAGCATCGAGGGCTACGCTATTCCCGCAATCGACGTAGTCATCCAATCCATCGAAGTGCAGCGCGGTTCCTGACATCCCCGTGGTCCAAGTCGGGCCGTAGATCGTTCCGTGGTTACCGTGACCAGAATAGTCGTAAGCCGTGCCGCCTTCGCCCTCGTCGAAGCTCCAGTGGCCAATCCAGCAGGCCCAAAGGGCTTGGACCTCATCTGCGCCAAGTGCCCGGCTGTAGATACGCACTTCGTCGATGACGCCATTGAACGATCGGTCTGGGACGTAGAGCGGCCACTGCCCGATCTGCAAAGCGGCGGTTGTCGGTTGGAGCATGTAGGTCGTCTCGTCCCCTGCACTCAAAGCTCCGTCGACGTAGACCTTCCACCAATGCCCCGACTTGACCACCGCGGTAACGTGATGCCACTCGCCGTCGCACACGTTGTGGCTGGAAGAGTAAATGTGCCATTCACCGTCGGTATGCTCGAAGTAGGGCTCGGGTTTCACGCCGATGTGGTAATTCGCCGGATGCGCTGACCCGCCGGGCATTTTGGATACGATCGACTGACGAGAGCTGTCGGAAGTCTTTATCCAGGCCGATATTGTGATCTCATCGACGATGTCCAGCGTTGCGTCGCTACCGCAATCGATGTAGTCATCGGTGCCGTCGAAAAGAAGGGCGAACCCTGACACCCCGATAGTCCAGCCGGCACCATTGATTGTCCCGTGATTAGAGTTGCCAGAGTAATCGCTGGCGATGCTGCCCTCACCCTCATCAAAGCTCCAGTACCCAACGAGGCCGTCGTTGAGGCCCGCAACGGCGACGTTGGCTCCCGTAAGAAGGCAGGCCAGGGCTACAAGGAGGACCTGCGGGGACCGGTTGAAGTAACGGGGCTCATTGCTCATTTGCTCTGCTCCTTCGTGTTGGGCCGGGCCTGGAACGAGCCGGCGGGTTGCTTCTGGTCTTTGGCGGTAGCGGGCTCGTCGTGCTTCGTGGCATCGATGCCCGCCTGCTCGCCGTGCTTCTTGCTCGCTGGCTGGGATGTGGCTGTCTGGCGCTGCGGCGGCGCCTGTTTGGACTTGGCTACCTTACGCCCCGATGCAGCGGCCTTGCTGTTGTAGTACCGGGTGAACGTCAAGGGCATCCCACGCGACGGGATCGACAAATCCGTCTCCTGATGAAAGAAGCTCCCCGTGGCCGTGTTGACCGGGTCGCTGCTCGTGCCGGACACGTCGGTCTGGTCGCCCTCGGTCGTGTCCTCCTGCGGGTCCGGCCGGACGCTCCAATACAGGTCCGCGATCTCCTCGGCGCTCAGCGCTCGGTTGTAGATGTAAACCTCGTCAATCACGCCATCAAACGGCATCTCAGCGCCGCCAAAGTACTTGCCTATTTTTAGTATCCTGTCGTTCAGAATGCTCCCACCCGGATCATCGGCCTCGCCTTCCAGAACACCATCAATGTACACCATAAGGGTTCCGGCAGTCGTGTCGCGCACGCCAACTACGTGGTGCCATCCCGTATCACCAAGACTCGTTACACCGGACGCAGAGTTAGCCTGCGCGTCAGCGTTTCGCACGTAAAAGTTCGCCGTTGCGCCAGCGCCAAGTTTGAACGTTGGCGCCGAGTATGGTTCGTACTTGATGACAATGTTGTTCGACGCCGTGCCTCGTTTGTTGACCCAAGCGCTGACCGTCACGTCCCGGCCGATACAGAGGCTCGGCGAATGGGGAATCAGAATGAAATCACCGTCCGGGTTGAAGTCGAGCGCCGTCCCGGAGATGCCAGCGCTCCATTCCGCTCCCGAGATGTCGCCATCATTGCCGTGGCTGCTGCTGTCGTAGGCTACCACGCCGCCACCGCTGTCTAGACGCCAACAACCGACGAGGCCGGCGTAGTTCGCCCGGATCTCCATGTCGCTGAGCGCGCGGTTGTAGATGCGAACTTCGTCGATCAACCCATCAAACGGGGTCTCGGCCCCACCGTAGAATTTCCCGATCTTGAGGGCCCTGTTGTTCAGTATACTGCCGCCGGGATCAGGGGCGATCCCCTTTGGTTCCCCATCAACGTACACAGCGAGCGTTCCGGAGTTAGTATCGCGAACACCCACGACATGGTGCCACCCGCTGTCTGCGAGCCCGGTCCCCCCACTCACGTGCCCGTCCACGCCGTCACTGTTCCTCACATGAAAGTGTGCGCAATCTTGCACGCCCAGATGAAAATACGGGGTTGAATACGGCTCGTATTTGATCAGGACATTGTGTGCGCCTTCTCCTCGCTTGCTCACCCATGCTTCGACGGTTATGTCGCCTGCGATGTGAAGACTCGGCGAGTCAGCTACGACGACGTAGTCGTCCTGGCCGTCGAAGTCGAGGCCGCTCCCCGAGTGCCCTGCGGTCCACGTTGCTTCGTAGATGGTGCCGTCGTTGTCGTACACCGAGTAGTCGGCCACCGTTCCGCCGACTCCCTCGTCGAACCTGAGAAAAAGAACAAGCCCTTCGTCGGGGCTCTGGCCATGAGCCAACGGCAACGTGGCAGTCG
The DNA here is from genome assembly GCA_023128695.1 of Phycisphaerae bacterium. Classification (GTDB taxonomy): domain Bacteria; phylum Planctomycetota; class Phycisphaerae; order UBA1845; family Fen-1342; genus JAGMDK01. The sequence continues at coordinate 26,499 of JAGMDK010000387.1, read as the reverse complement.
TAAGAACAACGATTGATGTCAGAAGATACAGTGCGTTCGAGGTAGCCCGAATCATCTTCGATCGCCTCCTTCTTGAAATGGAGAGGTTAGCTCTCCGAGTTGTGCGAGCCGCCTGATCAGGCCAGCGCCGGCTCACCCTACCGTAGCGTCCGCGACATCACGGGGGCCGCCGGGTGACCGAGCGCTCCCCATCGGCCGGCAACCTCCGGCCGGGGGCCGCGGTTCCAACCGCCTGCCGGGCGCGAACGTTCTTTGTGCCGCTGGTCTGGTAGTTCCGATGAGGTGCGGCGGGCTCCGGCCCCTCTTTGGAGCCGCCTTTGATGGCGGTGCCCAGGCCCCTGATAGGTCGTCGCGCCCGCCGAAGCTGCCGGGTCAGCGTATCTGTCCCATCCTACCGATAAAGCGCCCTGAAATAAACCCATCAGCCATCGTGAGGCGGTCACTGGGTCACTCGGGCAGAGGTTGTTGAGGCTGGCCTCCCCTTGTCGATGGCCAGTGGCCCGCGTCTCAACCGGCTCTGCTGCAACGGGTTCGAGGGAGCCTTCCGGCTCATGGGGACCTGTGGAGAGGGCTATATCTGTCGCCCGCAAGAGGTTCCAAGCGGGCTTGGCACCGTGCGCGGCCCCCCGTGGCCAACGTATCTCCGGCGGCGTTGGTTGGGAGTCGACAGCCGTGGGCCCACATCGGGGTCTGCCGCCCAGGGCGTCGCCGGCTGAACGGCTTGCGGGTGCATCACGAGCCTGCTACTACTGCGGCCGCGGTTTGCAGCCGAAGGTCTGACGGGGATCGGGCGTGAACGTCCCGGGCGCGGATGATCACGGGGATCACCTTCACGGCACCCGGCGTCACCAATCCAGTAACTCCTCGATCTGCGCCGCGCGTTTGCGGATCGTCCCCATCGAAACGCCGAAGAACGCCTCGAAGTCGCTGTTGAGCAGTCCGGGCACGCCGCAAGCCTGCCGGTCTCGGTTGGCCACCGCGTAGATGATCCCGGCCGCCCAGCCCGCAGGCTTCCCGGCCAGTGGCTTGTCGCCAGCGGCCAGAAAACGCAGCGCCTTCAGGGCGCGTTTTTGCAGCGCTGCGTTGTGATGGTCGGCGAAGAAGCGTTCCAGCAGCTCGCGGCACGCCAGTTCACAATCCTGGTTCGTCACATCCATCATCGGGCTCCCACCGGAGCAGTCTACCTTTCAACGCGGCCGTTTTCCACCGGAGTGCAGCCGAAGCTACGGTTCTTGATGTTCAAGCAGATCCACCGGCACCTTCGCGCGCTGGCGATTCAATGCGCACATGGCGATAGAAGCTGTCCAGAGAGACCCACGGATGTCGGAGTTCTCTGATGCTTGACGCCGGAGGTCGGCGGCTTTGGTCCCGATCCCCCCGTACGCCGCCAGCTGGCCGATGCGGCCCTCGTCTCACGACTTCCAGCGGTGCAGGCTGGGATTCCTGTGCGCCCAGACTCGGGGCGTATCGGTACATGCCGGGCTGGGTCGAGTCGCTCCCGCTGGAATGCTGCGCGCCGGTCACCGCTCATCGTCGTGAATGGCATGAGGGTAATGCACATCGGCTCATCGGCGCGTTCGTTGTGCTCGAAGGCAGCACGGCGCCTCGCAAGCTTCAGGGTGATACGTCGGACACGATCGGGCTCCGGAACGAAACCGGTTGACGTCCGTACAACTACGCCGGGCGCTTCATGAAACTCGCGATCCACCTGATCGAGATTGACCTTGGGACGTTGCTCCACTCCAATAGTGCGAGAGAGAATTCGACGTAAGTTGAAGGAACTGATCAGCATGGCTGCGACCGCAAGACAGGCAGGAAGGGTCTCAAGTGCAGAAGCAACCGGCGGGGCCGGCACGTTTTTTGAACAACACGTCGATGCGTACTGGCTGGCCCTGCTTCTCGTGCGGGGCATCCCTCCCATTTTGCGTGACTGTGCGGTGGTCGAAGTGTGTCTCCAAACTGAGCGCCTCGGCTACAGCACCGACGACTTCCTGGTGATTGGGGACAATGGCTCCGGACTCCATTGGAAGCTGCTCGGTCAGGTGAAGCGCAGCTTCACCGTCAGCGCGACGGATGAGGAGTGCAGGAAGGCGGTCCAGGATTTCTGGAAGGACTATAAGAACGGCGAGAAGTTCTCGCCGGTGGTCGACCGCTTCGCTCTCGTTACGCTCCGCGGGACGAACACGTTGCTCGACCACTTCTCGGGGCTCCTGGATTGCTCCCGAGCTGCCCGCGATGCCGATGAGTTTGAGGCCCGCTTGGCAACCTCCGGTTTCCTCAGCGCCAAGACGGTTCACTACTGCGACGTGATCCGGAAGATCATCGGAGAGTTCGAAGGGAAGAGCATTTCCGCTGCCCAGCTCTGGCCGTTTCTCCGAGTCTTGCACATCCTGAGTTTGGACTTGAACACCGCCACCCGCCAGACCGAGGCGATGGTCAAAACGCTGCTCGTCCATACGGCGCGGGGTCAGGACGCTATGGGCGCTGCCGAGGCAACCTGGAATGCCCTGCTTCAGGAGGTTGCCGAAGGGATGCCAGAAGCGCGTAGCTTCTCGCGCGACGATCTTCCCGAAGCAGTGCGGCAGCGCCATTCGCCGGTCGGGCAGCCTGAAGAGCGGGCGTTGCGGGCACTGAGCGACCACTCCGCGCTCATCCTCGAGGGCATTCGGGCCACGATCGGCACCAATCTTCATTTGGTCCGAGGCCAATTAGTCCAGCAAGTCATCGAAAATCTGGAGTCTGCCCAGGTAGTTCTGATGACAGGGGCCGCAGGCAGCGGGAAGTCCGGGGTCGCAAAGGACGTCATCGGCGTACTCACTGCCGATCATTTCACGTTCAGCTTCCGAGCGGAGGAATTCGTACGAGCCCACCTCGACGAGACCCTGCAAGCGAATCAGATCCCGGCAAGCGCGAATATGCTTAGCGCGATCCTGGCGGGACAGGGCCGTAAGGTGATACTCGTCGAGAGCGTCGAACGCCTCCTCGAGGCGTCCACCCGCGACGCCTTTGCGGACCTCCTGATGCTGGTGTCGAGAGATAAGAGCTGGCAGGTTATCTTGACCTGCCGCGACTACTCCGCCGATCTTGTCCGTGCTTGCTTCCTGGGGTCAGCGAGCGTCGGTCATGCCGTCGTCTCGGTCCCCGTCCTGGACGACACGGAGTTGCAGGAAGTTGAGGCCGCCTACCCAACGCTGGCCCGCCCCTTAGCGGACACAAACCTGCGCCGCCTATTGCGCAACCCCTACGTCCTCGACAAGGCTCTCCAGATCCCGTGGTCGAAGGAGCACCCACTGCCCCAGAGCGAGCGGGAGTTCCGGGCGATCTTCTGGCGGGAAATCGTTCGAGCCGACCTCCGGCCGGCCGGCGGGATGCCGCGGCGGCGCGAGGAGGCGTTCGTGCAGATCGCGTTGCGACGGGCCCAGGCACTCACTTTGTACGCCCCGTGCGGCGACCTTGATGCCGACGTCGTCGACGTGCTGCGCAGGGATTCCCTCATAGTGTCGTCCCGGGAGAGCGCCGTCTTGGTGGCCCCCGCTCACGACGTCCTCGAGGACTGGGCGATTCTCCAGTGGATTGACGAGCAGTACGCGACGCACCACGGTTCAGCCGGGGAGCTATCCGCCGTCCTGGGGACGCATCCTGCCGTACGTCGAACGTACCGCAAGTGGGCGAGCGAGCTAGTGGAGCGGGATCCTGCGACCGCGGATGGGTTGTTCCAGGCCGTCGTGCGTGAGGCGCGGCTGCCCGCCCAGTTCCGGGACGACACACTCGTCTCGCTGCTCCGCTCACCGTCTTCAGCGGCGTTTCTGGCGAGGCACCGCGAGGAGCTCTTTGCGGATGACAAGCAACTCCTCCGGCGCGTGATCCACCTGTTGCGGGTCGCCTGCGTGACGACGCCCACCTGGTTGAAACCAAGTGCAGCCCATGCCTCGTTCTTCAACGTGCCGGACGGGCCGGCGTGGGCCTGTATCCTTCGCTTGGTGCAGACCCATCCCGACTCATTCACCGCGACCGACCGGTCTCTACTCCTCGCGTTCATTGAGGACTGGGCTGGTGGGGTTTCGTGGCAGTGCCCGTACCCGGATGGGGCAGCGTCCGCCGCAGTGATTGCCCACTGCCTGCTCCCAGCCTTCGATAACTACCGTTCAGAGGACCAACGAAAGCGGACGCTACAGGTTATCGCCAAGATTCCGAATGCCGATCGCGATCGCTTCGCCGCGCTTCTGCAGGGAAGCCGCGACGAGGTGGAGCGAGATCGGGTGGCAGACGACCTCCGAGAGATTGTCTTCGAAGGCATGGAAGGCATGCCGGCGGCCCGAGACCTGCCCGGGGTCGTGGTGCCAGCCGCCACTGACTACCTGCTTTGCTCTGAGGAGGACCTTCGAGACCGCTGGGGGCACGGCAGTGATCTGGAACTTGAGACCCTATTCGGCATCAAACACGGGAGGAGCCACGATTTCTTTCCGGCCAGCGCCTACCGCGGGCCGTTTCTCCCGCTCCTGCGACATCATCCCCAGGAAGGCCTTGACTTTGTCATCACGGTCTTCAACCACAGTGCCGACTGGTACGCACACCCGAGGGTACGGGAGGAGTATGTCGAGTCGCCATTCGAAAGAACGCTGACCTTCGTGGACGGATCGTCAAAGACGCAGTGGTGCAACGGCCGGCTTTGGGGGCTGTACCGAGGAATGTCGGTGGGGCCCTACGTCCTGCAGTGCCTTCTCATGGCGCTGGAGCGGTGGCTTCTTGAGATAGCGGAGGCGCATCCGAGCCAATTGGACGGGACCCTCCTCAGCATTCTCCAACGGAGTGACTCTGCCGCGCTGACCGCGGTCGTGGCAAGCGCGGCGACGGCTTCGCCGCATTCAGCGGGCGAGACGCTTCTTGTGTTGCTGCACTCCCGTTGGTGTATCCAGCTCGACAAGAGCCGGTTGGTCAACGAAGCGCGCGCACCATCGAAACTGCTGGGCCTGATGCCGCGATTGGTCGGCGGGAACGAGGTTTACGAGGGAGAACGGAAGCAAGCAGACGCATTGCCTCACCGTCGTCATGATCTTGAGACGGCGATTGCCAATCTACAGATGGGGCCGCTCACACCCCGCGTACATGAAGTTCTAGATCGGCTCCGCGCAACGATGCCGCCGCCGGAGGAACAGAACGAGGAAGATCGCATCTGGCGGCTCGCGATGCACCGCATGGACTTGCGGAAGTACACCACTGCCGACGAGGCATCCGAAGACCGGAATGTGGTGGACGGAGCTGAAGCAGCGACAGCGGGTTCACGGCGCATTCGTCTCGACCTGGGTCCACTTGAGCCAGACATTGAGGAAATGACCGCGACCAGCGCCGTCGAATACCAAGTGATGAACGCCAGGCTCGGCCTTCTGAACTGGGGGATCAGTGTCTTTCGCGGGGAGCAGAACGGAACCCACAATCCTGCCCAGTGGCGCCAGCGCTTGGCGGAGGCCCGCGCGGCCAGCGGAGTCGACGAGAACGAGCTAGGCCGCGGTGGACCGGAGTACGTGGCCGCCGTGAGCGTTCGCGACCATTGGAAGGAGATGACAGACGACGAGCGGGGCTGGTGTGTAGACCGCGTCTGTTCTGAAGTGGAACGGACGCAAGATAACTGGGAACGCATGGAGCGAATGCAACGCAACGAGTTGTCCGCCGACCGCGCATGCGCCTGGGTGCTGTCTGCTCTGCTCGGAAAATCGCTTTCCGAGGGACAGCAGATCCGTGTTCGCAACGCATTCGTGGCGGCACTGACCCATGCAACGGATGAAGTGCGGTGGTACGCCGCATGGGGCGTCGGTAAGAACCTGTGGCTGATCGATCGGATATTGACGCTACGGTGTGTCAACGCAATCGCCTTCGAAGCACAGGTGGTTCAGGACGCGATTGACGAGGAACAAAGTAGACGAGTCCGTGAAGGGGAATTCTCGGAAGAAGGGTGGGTAGATCGAGCCGAAGCCGCTGCGGCCGCCAGCGTCCGTCAGCACTTCTTTGACGGTAAGGGCATTCCGGACGACGCGCTACAGGTGTATGACGCAAACCGATGGTTTGGCGCCGAGGCGACCGGTCGAATCTTGGCGATTCTGGGCGAAGCGCCTGCCGAACCCGCGGCCATCGAGACGTTCGGCCGAGCTGCACGCACGCTCGTAGCGTGGTGGGACGCGGATGAAGACAGGCGGCGGAATCGAGACCAACCGGGCGATCGAGGGAGGAGCGACGAATCGGAACTTGCGCAGCTCCAGTTGCTTGAGCAGTTCGTGCTTCGAACAACGGGCCCCCAAGCTACGACGATTATCGCTCCGATTGTCAGTGCGATCGAAGCTCACCCGGACAAGGTCCACTGGTTCATCCAGGGACTCATCGGAGTCGAAGATCGGCAGCCGAATACGACGCAGTTCTGGTTGTTGTGGAAGCTCTTTGTGGATGAGGTGCGGTGTGCCTCCTGGCTTGCGAGCATCGATGAAGAACATCCCACCGGTGGAGAGTTGATTTTCGCGATGTTCCTGGGCTCGTGGTGGAAGAAAGACGTCCGTCACTGGCGAAGCCTGGAAGGGCACGCAGGGCATATCCACTCGTTATTTGAGGATCTGCCGGCCTGTGCGACCGTCCTGGACGACTACGTTCGCTTCCTCTACTATGTCGGTGAGCAGTCACTTCCCGATGCGTTTGTTCGGATCACGAGGCGTCTACAGAGTGGCGACGCTCAGCCAATGCTCTGCAAGCGCAATACCATGTTCCTACTCGAAGTTCTGCTTCAGCGGCATGTGTACGGCAGGCCGCTGGAACTCAAGAGCCAGCACGACCTGCGGGCCGCAGTGCTGAACCTGCTCGACGTGCTTGTCGAAAACGGTTCATCGGCAGCGTTTCGAATGCGCGACGATTTTGTTACGCCACTGCCATTACCTGAGCGATCGTGCTAGCAGGCAAGTTACAGCCGCCGATACGGGTGCAAATCTGCCTTAACAGGCTGGAAGTGTTGGGGCCTGGTCGTGTGGCCACGCCGAGAAACGGGCAACCAGGCAGGTAAAGCGCTGGTTGGCGGCAATGCACAAGACGGTCCTCCGAGTGTTCTTCGACCGGCACGACGTCATCCTGAACCCGGCCGCGCGTAAGTCAGAAGCAATGCGGGGGGCGGAACGTCCTAGCCGCGGCTGTAAAGATGACTCTCAGCTCTCAAGCTGGAAGTCGTCGGCGCGGCTGCCCGCACGGATCCGAGTGCGGGTCGGGGCCGGTCTCCGCACCAACGGCATCCTGGAATCTCAGCACCAGGGGAAGCCATGAGACCGAGGCACGCGCCGTAACCGTAGCAGCACCAGTGGGTTCGGCGCGGTCGTCTCAAAGTCTCGCGTTCTGCGGTTTGTCCTGCCTCCCGCATCGCGCAAAGGCCGACTCTTGCGCACACTCGCAGGCGGTTTGCTCCCTTCACGCCGCCCAGATTGCCCGCGCCTGACGGCGGACGGTCCCACGGCGAGCGCTGGCCAGCGTGCGCCGAGACTCTCTGTGTGGCATGCCTGTGAGATCCTTCCCGGAGCTACTGACAAATCGGGGCCGTGAAACTACTCCCCCCGCTCTGCCGCTTACCGAGAGGGAGTCGGACCAGCGATGGGCCGCTGCCCCTCGCGCGGAGGAGATAGGTCATGGCGAACAAGCTGAACAAGAACGACCGGGAGCTCTTGGTCTCCCTCGCTGAGTATCGCCTGTTGACAGTCAGCCAGATCGCGGCGCTTTGTGCCGTGGGCAAACCGGCGGCACGAAATCGCGTGGGCAAGCTCACGAAAGCCGCGCTGGCAACGGAACGGACCCCGGCAGTCGCCGGCGGTCGGGGGCGACCGGAGCGCTGGGTCTCACTGACGGAACGAGGCATCGACTCGCTGCGGGCGGACGGGACGCTCGGACGCAGCGTGCCCAGGGACGAAGTAGCTGCCGATGGAATTCGCTGCTCGGAGCACTTGCTCGCAATCAACTGGTTTCGGATCCACTTGGTGCACCTCGAGAGGACCTTCCCACGGCTAAGCACGACGTTTTTGTCCTCTGAGTCTCCGTTCCTGGAACGAGGCCCCGACGGCAGGCGTTTCGTCGCTGACCGTGTGCCCCCAGCCGAATCTGGTGGCAAGCCGGTTCCGTTCATCCCCGATGGCGTGTTCACGCTGAGAGACCACAAGAGCGGTAAGGCGCTTCTCTTCTTCCTCGAGGTGGACAGGGGGTCCGAGACGCTGGCGAGCGGCCGGCGTGGTGCGAAGGACATTCGGACGAAGGTCATCAACTATCAGCAGTACTTCCGGGTCACCGGCTATAAGCGTTACCAGGATCTCTGGGATTGCGTGCTGAACGGGTTCCGCCTCCTGTTTCTGGCGCATACGCCTGCTCGGCTGGCGGCACTTTGCCGGCTCGTTCAAGAGGTGCCGCCCTCGGACTTCGTTTGGCTCACAGATCAAGACCGCATGTTTGCCAAGGGCGTGTCGGCTGACATCTGGGCGCGCGGCGGGAAGCTGGATGCTCCGCCGGAGTCCATCATCGGAAAGACCCTGTCGCATGCGGCACCGCTTTCCGGTGGTCAGTGTGAGGGTTCTGCTGAGCCCGAGAGTCACTCCTGACGGACGCCGCGTGGTCATCATTTGTGGGGCGTCCATTCCCACGACATCTCCGCTAGGCGACATGCCCGGCTCCGCAGCCGAGAGCACACCGAGCGACAGCGGTTGTTCATGGGGGCTCCGACTTGGCGGAGTCTCTGGAGATCTCCGCCCGTCATCCCAATACCCCAGAAAACGTGCTGTAAATGGCCAAGAACCGTGTCATATATCCCCGAAAACCGTGCTGTAATTCGGGGCCAGCAGGCGGGAAATCGCTGAATTACGCAACGATCAGGATGCGATTAAGTCGTTGCTCATCAGCAGCTTACGTCCGGTTGCGTAAATCGAATTATATCCAATATGAACTTCAGCCTGGGGACAGGAGGGGACAAAGGCCGTTTTGCCGAGGCGTGAGGTTGATCCGGCTGGGTGCGACGCGGTTCCGGACGCGGGGTGCTGCGTCATGCATGCTGTCGCTCCGGGCTACGCAAACCCCTTATCGTAAAGCTTTCCCCTTTGGGTCGGCTTCGCCTAAAGCCTTATCGAGGGGTTCGCTCAACTGCCCTCCGCTCGTACATGGACGGTTCGCTGGAAAACGGGCGAACCGCTCAAAGCGGTCGTGCCGGAGGTCTTGAACATGGAAGAAGAAACAAGTTTCGTGGCCGTGGACGGTGGGCTCATGCCAGAATCTGTGACACGGCGATGGGAAGGCAGCATGGGGGGGCAAAATGGGACCTTCTGACTCGATCGGCGACGTTTACCGAAGTATTGCCACTCAATTGGAACCTGCTCCGAAGTACGAGGCGAACACCGATGCCGCACCGACGATGACCGAGGATCAAGGGATCGACGACCTTGTGACGGTATCAGTCGATGGTAGGTGGATTCCGGAGTTGGAGCTGATGCGGCAGGGGTTCGAAATCGTGCGCACGTCTAGCCACCGTGAGATCGAACAGTGCATCGATGCCGTACTGGGACCGAAGCGGATCACGCGCTTGGCGTAGCTGGCGCCTGACATGCGTCGCCACAGACCGCGGCTTGAACTGGTGTGAGGTCGGCTCCGCCTGAAGGCTCTTCGAGGGGGCTGCTCAAGGCCCCTCCGCTTTGCTGTCGGCGGTTCGCGTGAAAACGGGCGAACCGCCGCGTGTGTGGTTGTCGTCCGGAGGTGTCAACGTGAACCGGTACAAGATTCGATCCATCTTGGATTTCATTCGCAGCCAGGGGCGACTGCCTACTGACGAGCGAGGCGTCATCCTTCATCAGGACGATATCGTGGCGTGGTTCGGCTTGAACAAGCTGCTGACCGTCCAGGAGCAGCGGCTAGTGAAGCAGGAGTTGTTGGCGATGATTGAGGCCGAAGCCTTCATGGAACGACTGCGTTTGGAACAGCGATGAGCGGTCCGCTTCGGACCACGCAAACCCCTTATCGTAAAGCTTTCCCCTTCGGGTCGGCTTCGCCTAAAGCCTTATCGAGGGGTTCGCTCAGGGGTCCTCCGCTCGTCCATGGTCGGTTCGCTGAAAAACGGGCGAACCGCCACAAGGCGGTCGTGCCGGAGGTCTTGAACATGGAAGAAGAAACAAGTTTCGTGGTCGTGGACGGCGTGGTCGTCCCCGAATCGGCGTTGCTGCGTCGTGAGCGTGGCAAGAGATACGGTAGTGTACCGGGACTCCCTGACGAGGAACTCGCCGATCCCGAGGAGTTGGAACGGCACGTGCACATCGAGGAGTTTGGACCGATCCTCGCGTTACCCATCAAGGGGGCTCAACGTGGCGTCCGCCCGGCCATCGACGAGACGGGTGGCGTGGACTGGGGCGCATTCGGCACGGTCGACTTCGAGCGAAGCATGCTGGCATTCGACAAGGCACGGTACAAGGAGGAGCGGCTACGCGAGAAACTCAAGGACGTTTTGATAATGGCTGGCACTGCCACGCGACACGTGCGGGTGGACGCCAGGCGTCTCGTGCTCAGGCACCTTCGGCAGGGCACCATCACGCTGGACGACATCGCCGACTCGGACATGTTGGCGTTGGCAAGGTTGCATCTCCGTATCTGGCGAATCCAGGACGAAATCGCCAGGCTGCGAGGGGTCAGGGCGAAGCGACAGCAGGAGGAGTTCGCGAGGACGTTTGGCTGAGCGGGCGTATGCCGCACCGACATGTCGGCAAGAACGAGGCGGCACCAGGCCTCTTCCCAGGGCCGAGAAGAGGCCCGTCGCGTCAGACGGCAGGTCTCGAGGTGAACAAGATGGGATTACCGAAAGCGAAGTTTCGTGCGGGGCAGGTGTCCTGTGCACTGTGGGAAAACGAGGCGACGGTCAATGGTCGCGCCGTAACGATGCTCCGAGCCACGCTGGAGCGACGGTACAAGCACAGCAGCGGGGAGTGGCGGTCCGCCAACAGTTTTTCGAGGAACGAAATTTCACTGGCGAAGTACTGCCTGGATAAAGCGTTCGCTTACATGATCGAGGAGCAAACGGATAAGCAGCCCGTGCCCGAGGAGGAGGTGCGGTGACCATGGCAGCGGTCCGAACACTCGTCCTGGAATACATGGACAGGAACGGCGCCAGCCATATCCGCGAGATGCACATCCAAGTGCTGCAACAGAGGCCGGGAACACCGGAGCACACCATACGGGCCAGAACCGCTACGAAGAGCGGTCGCCCGGGGTGAGAGGATGAACGAAGAACAAGCACGAGAGATCGCGATTCAGATCCTCGATGAATTCGAGGACATGCTGGCCGGCAAGGGTATCAAGATCCCCTCGAACGACCGCGAAGGGCGAGAAGAAGAGGCATGCATCTATGGCTGCGAGTACTACGAGCTTGAGGATGCGATCGTCGACATTCTCCTGACGCCCGGTGTGCCGTGAACGGTGTTGCTCACCGTTTTGATTCGTCCTACTGGCCCGACGGGTCCGTGGCTTCGCGGCAGCTGTCAGCCAACCACCGTTCATACTCGAGCGCCGCGAGGAGTTCCTCTTTCTCAGCGGATGCGGCGCGGGCGAACTCGCCGGCCAAGTGGGCCACTTCTCGTCTGGCTTCCGCTTCAATGCTTCCAAGGATTAGGTCTCTTGCTGGATCCATGATGTCACCTCAGTGCGGGGAAAGGGATCCGTGCTTATCAAGCTTGCGCTTTCGGGACACGCGGGTGTGTCTTTCGCTACTCAGCAGTGGCAAAAAACGCAAAGCTTAAATACTCGGCTGCATTTACCACTTCCAAGTGAACCATGGGAGGTGGTCTAATGTACCCAATCGAATCCTCGAATGTACCCGCCATCGGCGCGGGATATGTACCGTACTTCTATCAGGCAGGCCTCCATCAGCTCTACGCCTTGCCGTCTCCAAACCCGGCGGAGCAATCGCACGAATCGCCCCACGGCCTATCCGGTGCAGACGCTTCGGCATCACCATTCGAACTTGCCGACCGCATCCAGACGATCGAAGACGTCATCGTTCGCGGCTACTTCTCCGTTCCCGAAAGTGATCCTGTCACGGCGACGATCTCGGATAGAGAGCTCACGTCCAGGCTTGGGCTCGATGACGTCATCAGCCAGATTCGCCGGCGCTACGAGATCCACGATGAGAACCTCGTTCAAATGGAGCTTGGCAAGTGTGCCGCAATCAACGCGATCTACCAACACAAGGCCTACGCTGGGCCACCGAATTCAAAGCAGACGTACGCCAAGCACAAGGCCATCCAGGATCTGTACGAGGAAGAACGGTGCGAAAGGACGGCGCTCTGGAAAGACGTCTCGCGGCTCAGACTGCAGTTTCCCGAGTCGGCCCAGCAGTACCTCAGCGCACATCGAAAAGCGTCGATTCTCGACGATGACCCGGGTGGTGCTCCATGATGCTGCGGGTTCAGGAACTGTGCCGGAAGCTCCAGCCGATCCTGGGTAAGAAGATCGATGCCTTATGGCGCGTGTACCTGGCCCAATCGGACGCCGATGGGAAGGCTGACATCGAGCAAACGCTCGAACTGCTGGCCGCCAAGCACCTTGGCACCGGCTTCCAGCCTGATCGTTCTCCGTTCCCGCCGCCATCGCGGCAGTTCGCCAAGTCCGGTGACACGCGGATTGGCCAGGTCTCGTACGGGCACCGCGAGTTGTACCCGTTCCTTCTGAAAAGCGGTCGATTGAAAGAGCACATTCTCGTTGCAGGCCGGAGTGGTTCGGGGAAAACCAACCTCACGTTCGTACTCATGCAAGGCATCATGGCCCGCGACATCAAGGTCGTCGCCATGGACTGGAAACGCGGGTACCGGGACCTGCTTCAGATCCAGCCGGATCTGCGCGTCTACACGATCGGACGGTCGGTTGCGCCGTTTCGATTCAATCCGCTGATCCCTCCCAAAGGCTGCGAGCCCGGTACCTGGATGAAGCTGACCATCGAGGTCATCGCCTCCGCCTATCTTGGAGGGGAAGGCGTCATCAGTCTGCTCATGTCCGGGCTGCATCACCTGTACTCGAAGTTCGGCGTGTTTGACGGAATGCCGACGCAGTGGCCGACTATCATCGACCTGTTGGCGTGGTTGCGAACGGTCAAGCTCAAAGGGCGGGCCGCCATGTGGCAGGCCTCGGCCGAGCGAATCCTCGTCGCCATGACCTACGGCGAGTTCGGCGCCGTCGTAAACACACAGGACAATTCTCACGTCGAGCAACTACTGGATCACAACGTCGTCCTCGAAATGGACGGTCTGTCGAGCTCATCCGACCGCGCCATGTTCTCGGAGGCCCTGACGCTGTACCTGTACAGGTTCCGCTTGGGCCAGGGCCCGCGGTCGCAACTGACCAACCTCATTGTTCTTGAAGAAGCCCATCATGTTCTCGCACGCAGAGCTATCGAGACCAAGGAATCGGTCTTGGAGACCTCCATTCGAATGATCCGCCAGTACGGTCTCGGTTACGTTTTCGTGGACCAGTCGGCGTCCCTGCTTAGCAAGGTCGCTTTCGCGAACTCGTACGCCACGTTGGCCCTCAGTCAGAAGCTCCGCGCCGACGTGCAGACGATGACCGGCGCCATGAACCTGACCGAAGAGCAACGCGATGCCCTCAGCACGTTGCCAATTGGCACTGCCGTTGTGCGCCTGGCGGACGAGCATCCGGAAGCGTTCCTGGTCAAAATCCCCCGATGCCCGATCCGGGAAGGCTCTGTGTCGGATGACGCCATTCGGCGTCACATGGCAGCCTATTCCGGCGAGTCCACGACGGATACGGCTGTTCAATCCGAACGGACAGAGGTTTCGCCAGTTCCGTCCTCAGATAAAAAGAAAAAACCGAATGAACATCAAACTGAGAATACCCACCCACCATCCCCCAGAGAATCACGCACGATAGGAAGTAGGGCAACCTCACCTCATAAGCGTGAATCTGATCCACCCGAAGAGACCATGTCTCGAGAGGAGATACGGTTCCTGGCTGACGTAGCCTCCCGGCCGCTGTCCACAACCGTATCACGGTATCAACGTCTCCATCTCTCGCGTCGCCGCGGTAACGCCATCCGGCAATCCCTCGCCACCGCGGGACACATCGAATCCGTGCCACTCGCTACCCGGTCCGGCCAAGTCGTGCTGAACCGGCTGACCGATGATGGACGCTCTCTCTGTTCGTCCCTCGGCATTGACTCGGGGCCGCGTCCACGCACGAGCCTTGAACACGCGTACTGGGCCGCGAAATCAGCCAAGCACTTCGAGCGGAAAGGCTACGACGTTTCGCACGAGTACTCGGTCAAGGGCAACGGCACGATCGACCTGCTGGCCGAGCGCCCCGGCGAGCGCGTTGCCGTCGAAGTGGAGACTGGCAAATCCGACGTGGCTGGCAACTTGGCCAAGCTCCGTGGTAAGGGGTTTGACCGAATCGTCATGGTCGCCACGTCGTCGGTGGCGGTTTCAGTGTGCGAGAAGGCAATCAATGAGCGTGGCCGAGATTCCCATGTGTCGGCCGAGTTGCTGACGTGGCTGGATATCTCGTGAGAATCGGCGCCAGCGTGTGTGCAGCGATTGGCGGCTGATCAGGTGGTTCTTCGTAGAGACTGGAATATCAGATGGGTCAGGTACGCATCGTGGCTTGCGTCGTGAAGCCGCGCCGTGCCGGCCTCGATGCCCAGCTCAGCGAGACATGTCGGAATCGAGTACTTGAGGCCGGGAGCGCGTACGGACAAGACTCGGTCGGCGTAGGCCTTGGGGCTCTCGGCGGGATCCTCTGACATTCCCAACTTCCGGCCCTTGAAGATGGCCGCTGTGTCGATGAAATGTCCGCAATCCGGCGCTTCAACGCCAAGGCGACGGCTCTCCGCCAGAAGAAACGGGACGTCGAACCTGTGGATGTTGTGCCCGATGCAAGTGGGCGCGCGTTTCATCGCTTCGAGAATGCGCACGACGCTGTCGTGCGGCGCTATTCCACGAGTTCTGATATGGTCGGTGGAGATGCCATGGATCCGTGTAGCGTCTCTGGGTACTTCGACATTTTGATTGACCAGCCAGTCAAATCGATCGGCCACCATGCCGTCTGAGACGACGCACAAACCTACCTGGATTATACGGTCAGTACCGGGATTGAGCCCGGTCGTCTCGAAATCGAAGACCAAGTATGAGCGCGGATCTCTTGCATGCAAAGCTGGGCAGCGAACGCGTTTTAGCAACAGCACTCCGGAGTCGCTACGCGTGTCCCCGCCATCGAGTATTCTTCCATTCCTCACGGACATGAACACACCTGCGCTGGGCGCGTTTGATCGCGCTGCACACACGTGACTGACGGTGTTCACCATCGATCACCGATACTCGTGGATGTGCTCGTGTCGGTCTCGTGCGACGGTTTCTCCGCGCGCGTTGACGTCCGACATGGCGCATAGATCTCGTCCAGTATCTGATACGCTCTGATGATACGCATCAACAGATCGTCGTCATCAGCATCGTGCCGACCAAGACGTGTGTAGAAGCTCGTGGGATCGTGCGGCGCGTGGCCATGCATCGGGGCGACTTGGTGATCGGAGTCGATCGCCGGCAAGCGTCCGAAGAGAACTTCCGGATGCTGACAGACGTATCCGGCGCCGTAGCAGCGCAGCATGTGTTCGGCACGAGCGTACGCGTCGTATTCGGCGGCAGAAGCGTGTCCCATCCGCCGGGTGTCGTGAGCGAGCGTGTCGGACCTCATTGGGGCGCCTCCACCGGCGCCTGCTTGGCCAGCGTCTTTGCGATACGGCTGAGTTTGGCTTCTGTGCGTTCGATGATCTTGAGAAGTCTGGCATTGTGGGCCTGCAGTTTGGATGCGGCGTCCAAGACCTGGACCAGCTCCTGATGCTCATGAGCCTGGACGTGGCCTTGGGCGCGCTGCGTCAGCTGGCGGATCCGTCGTTCGTTCTCTGCAACCGCCTTGTCGAGGCGTTCAATCCGTACATCGATTTTGAGTTCCTTGTATCGGGCCGCGATCTCCGTGGCGGCCTTCTCCTTGGCCTTTGGCGGTAGTTGGCCGAACTCCATACGCAACCCTTCGATCCGGGCGATGTGCCCTTTGCGCATGAGATGGGCCTTGGCTCTGAGCCTCGCCATGCGTTCGGTCAGCCATCCCTCCGCCGGCAGCATGCGTTTGAGTTGGAGCATAACGTCGTCCGCGCCTTCCGGGTGGTCAAAGAGGGAAGTCGCCTTGTCCTGCACGCTGCGAAACGCATTACCCAGCCGGTTACTGACGCGGCGGTCCTCGTACAGATCGCTCATGTCGTGGCGAGTGTCGGCAAGCTCCTGTGAGACGCGGGGAAGCTGACCGAAGGCGCCCTTGCGATGCAGCAGAAACGCGAGGATACCCACGGTGAGCATGGCGCCAGCGACGGTTTGCATGATCTCTGGAGCGCCAGGCCAGTCGATGCCGAGCGTCCAGCCGACCAGAATACAGGCGCCGATAGCGATACCGGCCCCTGCCCAGTTGCCACCGACTCGCCGAAGGGATTGATAGATCACCCCGGCTAAGAGAATGATCGCGAAGCCGACAGCGATGGGACCGAGGTTCCGGATCGACAAGCCGTTGTCTTGCTCCCACCACACCAGGCCGGCGGAAAGCGCCGCCCCCAGCGCTGCCGATACGGCGATTGCCGGACGTTGCATGCCCAGACGCCGTCCGAGCACCGTGTAGATCAAGGCTGTGAAGAACGCGAAGGCGAGGACGAAATCGGGCACGAAGGTGTCGAGCCAATCGCCGAAAGCGAGGTATTCCAGAGGATTCTTGTAGGACATGGGGAAGGCTTGAGGTGTACCGGTATTTATATCTTACTGTTCTCCGGACAAGGCCAGCACTCCGCTTTGAAGGCTGGCCTTGCCGGCCGGAGGAGGTGGAAGAGATGAAGGCATGTCCGATTTGTGGAGAGATGGTGTTGCCAAATCAGTACGCTGGCGACATCTGTCAGGAGTGTGCGGACCGCTACGATCTGTGCGGCGTCTATTTCTGCTTGGGCTGAATGGCGTCGGTTGCGGCTTACTTCGCCACGTCAAGGCTGAGCAGAATGGTGTCGTAGATCTTGGAGATCAACTGCTCTGGGAGATCGAGTTGGATCTCGCGGGTTCGACCGTAGCGGCCGCGGGACTGCACACGAGCATGAAGGAACGCGTACATATCGAGTTCGGCCAGCAGGTCGCCAAAGGCCCGGCCGGCCAGCGGGCGCAGGCCTGCGCGCCGGCAGAAGCGCTGGTAGGCCTCGTAAACCTCGCCGGTGCTGGCGGTTGCCCCCGTCTTCGCACGGAACGCGTTGATAGCCGCTGCGAGGGCGGCCTGCAGCTGACGGGGCGCTGTGCGGATCATCGTCGTGTACTTGTCCTGCTCGATTCGCTCCGACGCCTGGTCGACCGTTTGTAGCGTGATGGCGGAGCCGGCCTTCTCGGCCAAAGATGCGCTGCTGGCCAGTAGCGCCACGGCTTTTCGCGCGTCACCATGGTCACGACTGGACAGAGCCGCAATCTTCTCGATGACGCCTGGCCTTGCCGCGCCGGAACGCAGCGCTTTTTCGACTCGGATGTTCAGGATGCGTTGCAGGTCGACAGCATCGTACGGGTCGAAGATCAGCTCGTACACCTTGAGGAACGACTGAACTCGCGGATCCAGGTGCTCCATCCAGTTCAGGCGGTTTGAGGCGAAGATCAGAATGAGCTTGGCGGGAATGCGCTGCGGCAGCCGGCGGATCAGGAATGCCAGGAAAGTATCGTGATCGCGTCGCACATTGTCGACCTCGTCGATGAAGAGGATCAGATAGCCGTGATAGCCTGCTAGCGCACCTTCGATCCGCCCCATGAGCTCTTCCAACGAGATGCCTTTTCGGTAGCGCTTGCAGGCATTGAGCAGGCAGGCCAAATCGTTCAGAGCCCGGAAACAGGGCTGGGGTGTGGAGAGGTTGAGTTGTACGTGGCGAATGGGGACGTTGCGCTCGCAGCACATCTCGGCCAGGAGGTTCAAGAAGTAGATCGTGGTGAGCGTCTTGCCCGTGCCGGTCTTGCCCCACAGGGCCAGATGTACCGGATGGTCGCCTCGCAGGATCGGTGCGAAATGCGCGCTGATCTCGCGTATCTCGCGATCGCGGACGTTGGCGTTGAAGATTTCCTCCAAGACGGCCACCTGCTCGGCGCGAATGAGTTGCTCGTCATCGAGGAATCGGCGGTTGAGGATCAGCGGTCGGTTCAGTATCTGTTGCACCTCCTCCTCGATCTTGGCTTTGACGTTCATGGGTTCCACTCGCAACGCAGTTAGTCTTCCCCGCAGTTGCAGCACTATTTATATCTTTTGGTTTTCAGTGGGAGTAACGTGCGAGTGGAACTCCCCGGCCGGACCGGGGGGGAGGTACGCGTTGTGTCGCCACGCTCAAGTGACTACGACCGAGAACGGGACGTATTAGCTTTCTATATTGAAAACAAAGATTAGGACAATACTACTTACTACTACACCCGTTTCCACTCGCATTTTACTCTCACTGAGCAGGATGCCACAGCGGCTGCGTGGAGCCGGCGCTGATTGCTGCCCGCCGCTACTGCCCCGTGGTCAACAAGGTTTATATACGTGGGTCCCGCACAGGTCCCTTGAGGTGATGTATATGAGCAGAGGAAGGCCCCCGGTCTGCATCCACTGCGGATCGTCCCGGTCCATAGGCAAGGGGGTGCGAAGAACGAAACGTTGGGGGAACCGTCGCATCCGCGTATGCAAAGACTGCGGCCGAAAGTTCACGCCGCGGCACCAGGCAAGGCGAGCCATCGCACCAGCGTGAGGCTTGTCCGGGACGGAGAAGTCGAATGATCAACAGGAAGCGTATCGTCGAATCATCGTTCGCCCTGGTGGCGGCGGTGTCGCGTTTCGCCGCGCGTGCGCGGACGTTCTATTACGATGTCGTGCTCTCCGATCACGTCTGTCCGACCTGCGACAGCCCAGTAACGATGCTGGGCGAAGGTCGTTGCCGATGCCGATCCTGCAGCCGGATTGTCGACCCAACGCTGGCGTTCCAGGCTTGTCCCCGCTGCGGCGCCAAGCCACGGCTGCGGATACGCCGATATGAGTGCTCTGCGTGCGGCGCGGAGATCACGTCCCGCTTCCTGTTTGACGGCTTGGTTTTCGATGCCGATTACTTTCGGCGGAAGATGGGCGAACACCGGCAGAGAAGAGCCGAGCAACGTGAACGCATCCGGCAAGTGCTGGCGGAAGGCCGATCTGGAGTGCTGACTCCGCCGCCGGCGGACTTGAGCACCGTGCCAGGGCTGGCAGACGCCCTGAACAGCCTTACGGGCGGGATGCAACTGCCCCTGACGTATCAACCGCGCGAAGGCTTTGACCTAAAACGCTATCAGGCTCACTTACAGGCCCATATCCAGCCATTCGCGATGAGCCTGGATGAAATACCACCCCTGGGTGAGGACGCCAGAATCGACCGCGTATGGCGTTTTATCACGATCATCTTTCTGGCGCACGCCGGGATCATCGAAGTCTGGCAGGATGGCCAGACCGTCATGTTGAAGCAATATGAAACTAACCCAGAAGGACCGCACGTTCCTGGAGACGTTGAAGAGATTGATGGAGTCGAAGGACTTGTGGGTCGAGTTGAGACCTGACCGCCCTAGCTACATGATGCTCAAGGGGACGTACGGCGAGAAGATCCACCAGGCCTACGGCACGACGCGCCAGGGCGTCCGCTGGCGGTTCGGACGTATATATAATGATATCTACGTCTCCGCCTTCGAGACCATCCTGTTCATCGAGAAGACTTTCGGCACACAACTCCGCGACCACGCGATCCGGATTAGCCAGGAGCGCCACGCTCTGCGACAGGAGATCGTCAACAACGGCCTTAACAGTGCCGATCTGATCGACTCTCGTCGGCAAGACCGGAATCGATGAGCTGTTCGAAGGCCCATCCAATTGACAAGGGATTCGCCAGGCGAACCGTTCCCGTCGATTCACACAGGAAGCACCCTCTCCCGAGCCATGTTTGCTCGCCAATGTGCCTTGCTGAACCCGATCCCTACGGATTGGCCCGGTTTTCGGTGCAAGGCCCGTTTGCAAGTGTTGATGGTCACCGATTTTAACATCGGCCACTTCCCCTGGTCCCGTGGCCAAGGACATATTCACACTCAAGAACCCACCTTGAAAATGACATCCACAAGAATCGAGCTATCGTTCAACAAGATCAACCGCGTGACCGACTTGGCTGACCTGTCCGAGCTGCTCTTTCCCGGAAACCGGAATCAGCAGCACGCGTTCCTAGTCATCTGGATCTCGCTGAAATGGGCAGACGACTGCATAGTGCCCAACTTGGCGATCCCGGCCGAGAAGCACGGTGTCTCGCGGCGCACGCTCGAACGGGTCCGCGCCAAGATGCGGCGGATGGGCCTCATCGATCACGTCTCACGCTTCAGTGCCGAATGGGGATGCCGAGAGGGCTGGGTGCTGTCCGCACGGTTTGAACGCGCCCTGCGGGCGCTGGCCGACAAGATCGCGCAGGTCAAACGGCCGAACGCCGGTGCGAAGGACAAGGACGAATTCCTGTTGCAGCTGGCGGACACGCGGCGCGGTGACGATTGCGGTCCCGAGTACGATGTCCAACCACGAGACGCCGACGGAGGTGGGATGCGATGAAACGTCACGACCTTGCACCGATGTGGAGATGGGCGCTGGCGGCGTTGCTCGTGCTGGTTCTGATCAGCCAAGCCGTCGAGTGGACGCTTCTGCTACGGTTCAACGAGGACGTAACTCGCTTGACCGACGATCGGGCTCGCAAAGGCACGCTCCCGTGTGCAGCTCTCCCCACGCGTTTCGTGCTCGAGTCGCCCGAGTGTGCTCAGAAACTCCTGGACGCGATGAACGTGAGCAATGTGCGCGTCGTACCACGGACTACTGACACCCCGCCACAGGCTGAACGGTAGGCTCACGCCGAACATTCCCAGGGCGGCGATAGCTTTATAACGTCAACCCTATTACCACTGTTCAATCCTCAAAACACGCACGCAAAGTGCCACAGGCGTAGCGTCCTTCGGGACCTCGCCCGAGGATTTTTCGCACATGAGAGCGCCGGGGCGGAACGCCCACGGACCTCACGAAGCGATTCCTCGACGAGAAACAGGGATTGGCCACGGGCCAGCCCGAAATCGAAGTAGTTGATTCTATGCAAGTTATCCAAGCACTGTCTCTCGACGAGCTTGGCGAAAGTGAATTCTTGAGAACTGAGACAACGCAGCACCACGCAGGGTCGCGTCTGGAGCTGCAGTGAACAACAACACGCGGCCAGATGAAGGAAGAATGATTGTCGGTACCGGCTACGCAGTACGCACGGCGGACACGTGTTTCGCCGGCAAAGCAAAGATCCACAACGTAAATGGAGGACAGTGTTATGAGCGACCGCTATTGTGCCTGGATCAGAATCGGCGGCCGAATCGAACGATCGAAAACCGAACCGCTCCTCGGGGAGGTTCAATCCAGCGGCGTCAGCCTGGACTGGGGCGAACCACCATTTGAACCGATCTCGGCTGATGCCTTGGTCGACGCGAAGAAGGATGACATTCTCCAGCTTTGCGACGACCAAGCTCGCAACGGGGAATTCCCCGAGCTGGAGGAGGTGTGTCGAGACCTGGGGCTGGCGTACACCCGCTTCTGCGAGGCCTATTGCGGGTACGACGCAGAGATTGTGGATTTCCGGCCCGGAATGAAAGAGCCATTGATCCGCACCTGCAGCAACGAGGGCAGTGATATCGTTCTCGTGGATGCTGCTACCGTGAAGGAAGCGCTGACCTCTCTTGAGGCCGGGCGTACCCAGGAGGCCATCGCTAAACTGCGGAGCCTCTGCCCTCAGATCCCCGACCTGCCGCCCTTCGAGATCGTCTAACCCACTCACACATCGAAATGGATTCAAGCAACGCCTGAACAACGATGGAGATCGTGCGCGTGTGCGCACGGCATCGTCAGGCCAGACTACGCGACACCATGCAAATCACGGCATGGTGTCACGAGAACCACCCTGTGGAGGAATGAACAATGCAAACCATACAGGCAATGGTAAACCCGAGACTGCTATCCAAGGCGAACCGGTTGTTTACCGGAACGCTGGAAGGCAGGATCATCGAGGTCCTGCAAAACGCCCGGCGAGCGGGCGCAACGAAGGTGGAAATTACCAACCATGACGGACATGTCACCGTCCGCGACAACGGAGAGGGCATCGACGACTTCTCCCGGCTACTGGACCTGGGCGGCTCTGGCTGGGAAGAGACCCTGGAATCGAGCGAAGATCCCGCCGGCGTAGGCCTATTCTGCCTGGCGCCACGGGAAGTCACGATTCGGTCGAAAGGCCAGATCGCAACGATTGGCGGCGATGGCTGGACCGGCGCACCCGTGGAGATTCAGAACGATCCGGAACCCGCACTGGGAACGCTTCTGCGGTTCCAGGACGAGGAATGGACTTCGGCTGCGGTTGACCGCAACGCCGTTTTCTCCGGCATGGACGTCACAGTTGATGGCAAGCCCTGCCCAAAGATGCCGTTCATATCTGATCAGGCGAGTTCCCATCCGGAGCTTGGCTGCCGCATCGAGGTTCGCGAGTCTCAGGACCTGAACCCCTGGCACAACTCGTGCAAACGAGGCAGCTACCACTCCGACAACGTCCTGGTCAATTTCCACGGCCAGGTCGTGGCATTCGATTGCCACCCGGTCAGCGAGCACCATCTGCATTTCCTGGTCGACATGACCGGTGAACCGACAGGCATCCGCATGATGCTGCCGGCCCGCACACGCCTCGTGGAAGACGAGGCATTCGAGGAACTCAAGAGCGCCCTGGAACTCGGAGCCTTTCGATACCTCGAGCGTCGTGGCCATCACCGGCTGCCGTACAAGGAGTATCTGCGAGCGAAGGAACTCGGCATCAATCTGCCAGAGGCCAAGCCGACATTCTCGGTAGGCCTGCTCAGCGGCGGCGATCCGCCGGACCCCGTGGAAGTGGTTATGCCCAAGGACTTCCCGCTGGCCAAGTGCTATCGATTCGACCCGAACTTCAAGGACGGTGAAGAAAACGACGAGGCCAACGTGCATCTGCTCGCGGCGCTCGGCAAGTTCGACAAGCCGTTCATTCCGGTGGCCATTCACGGCAGGTATGACGGATATTCGTGGGCGAAGCTGCCGACGATTGGCAAGGTCAATGTGTCGGTTGGTAAGGAACTCTACAGCGGATGGCTCTGGGCAGGTACGTTGACTTGCGTGGACTTGATCACGATTACCGCGCACGCCAGCGATGGTCGGGTGTCTTCTTCGAAGGTATGCATGGCCAAGGCGCCACAGCCACCTGACAAGGCCCCCAACTGGGCAGACGATCACGTGCTGGTCACGGCGGAGGCTCAGGAGCGCCTATGCGCTTCAGAGATATGGTATCACCTCGGTGGATGGAGCGACGAGGGCGACACCTACGACACGCAGGAGTGGGGGTTCCAACAGGAACTCGATCATTTCTGGATGCAGCTCATCGGCCCTGACGAACAGCTGCGGCAGAGCATCCTCGACGCGCTGCAGCGCATCGAGCAGAAATGGAAGTTCGTCAAGGTGTTCCCCAACGGCAAGGTTCGGATTCGGTTCAATGACGGCTCGGTGAAGAACATTCCCCCGGCCAAGTCCCACCACTAATCCCCCAGCAGATTCACAGAGTCCTGATATTAGCCAGGAGTCTGCGCACGTGCGCGGACCGGGTTGCATTTGGTTTCGATGGCACACTCACGCTGTGAAGCGTGCCATCTCAGGCACAAAAACGGAGGTGCTAAACATGTTTGAATCACTGAACGGTGTCGATTGGGATCTACTCCATCGACAGAAACTCACCCTGCTGAAGCTGCGGCAACGCCAGCCGGAAGGTTCGGCCGAGGCGGACGCATTGTCGGGGATCATTCACTTTCTGGACTCGATCCAGGACGACGCGACCGCCATCGGTCGCTGGACATTCCCCGGCGAATCAGACAACTCGCCCGCTGTCGAGCCACCGGCGTCGAAACGCTACTACGTGGAAGACGATGACGGCCACCATCACGGCCCGCTGGACGATTACGAAGAAGCCGTCAGCGTGGCCGACTCGATCCATGGGCGGATCATCGCGCAGGACGTGGCCGGCCTGCCTGCCTCCCCAGAGGAAGATAATGCGGAGGGAGGTGCATGATGCCCAATCACACCAAATGGTCCCAGACCGTCCCCCAGATCCTGTACGGGGCCTACCCCGATCAGGATCTCTTGCCGATCGAGCCGCCCCATCCGGGCGAGCCCATTGGCGCATTCGCGCGGCGCGCTGAGCAGGCCGGGGACACGCTGTTCCTGTTCCTGTGTCGCGAAGCCGACGACGAAATAGACGCCGAAGAATACTCGTCGCGATTGGATCGCGCGCTACGTGATATTGACGCTATCCGAGTTGCCTGCCGTGCTCACATTAGCGCAGGCGCTGACAACTTGTGAAGTACCCCGGGACACCGCATACCCCTTTGCTGTCCAGGTGTTCCCGCAACGCGAATCCCCAACCACGAAGTTCATGAACAACGTAACGATGATGGCACGCCCAACATGCGAGGCGTGCCACACAAGGCACTAAACTGGAGGTGTAATATGGCATGGAGACCAACTGAGTATCTTATCGAAGGCGAACTGGACAACACCACGCCCGGCAAGGTTACGGGCTGGATGCGGTTCGCCGGCTTGAAAGAGAAAGTGACCTTCGACCTGAAGGGCAACTTCCACCGCGACATTCGCGGGGCGAAGATCCGCCTCAAGGGAGATGGAGAGGAACCCGACGGGAGAGCTGCGGAGAACATGACCCACATCTCTCCACAGCAGACCGGCGACGTTGGCGACATTACCGCGGGCCGCGAGCCGATAGATTACGTGGCCTACCCCTACATCGAGTGGTATAGCGATGAGAACGGCCGCGTGGTCATCGAGTTGGACGCGGACCAGGTTGAAGTCGTCAGTCGGCCGATTCCGGCTTGCGAGAGCAACCCGATATCGCGGGAGCAGCAGGCGCGGAACATGGCCAGTTTCCTGGGCGGATTGAGCCAGGAGGCTGGTGTCCCCGCGTTTGCACCCGCACAGGGGCTCGTGTCGGATCCGGACTTCACGCACTGGGTTGTGGCCGAGGGACACGTGATCGGCGAGGCCCGGGAGGTGAAGCCCGACAAGAACGGCACGAGCTTCGCGTACGTCCGTCTCTTCAACATGCCCGAATGTGCCGAGCACGGCACTATCGAGCGTAAGCATCTTCGCGAGAAGACCGCTGGCCTGCCGAACAACGCAGCTGCCGCTGACGGCTTCACTGAGGAGGTGCAGCCATGAATCCGCCCGATGTGCATGTCACTGTGGAAGGAGGCGTAGCCGACGTCCAGGTGAACAAGCCGGGCGTCACCGTTGAAGTCCGGGACTACGACGTGGACGGCATCGACGACGACCACGAGCTGCTCTGGACGGACCAGAACGGCGATCGCTGCGTGCGTTATCTCGTAACGCACGACGTCGAAACACCCTCCGATCAGCAGAAAGCTGTCGAGCAATCGAACACACCTTAGCTCGGCGGCTGATTCCCCACATCAAAAGGTAATCGATTCACGTGAGCTGGTGCGTTGCCGGGATGGTCCCGCTGCGCGCCAGCTCTTCCTGTTTTCGCGATTCCATCGCAAAGGAGCTGTATCATGTTGACTGCAGAGCAAACCGCAACCCAGACTTGCGCGGTCGAGCTGTCTCGCGCCGCGCTGGTCGCACTGCTGGACCGCGCCAAACGCGTGGTACCCACCCGGTTCCCCAAACCCATCCTGATGTGCGTGCATCTGGAGGCCTCCGAAAGCCGCCTCCGCTTGCAAGCCACCGACGGCGAACTCTCGCTTTTCGCGCAGATGCCGGTTGACGGATCGCTGCCGGCGTGCGTAGTGCCGCTGGCTGAATTGAGCCGTCGGCTCAAGGCCTCCAAGCATCCGACGTGCAGTTTGTCGCTGTCTGACGATGGCGAGCGGCTGCTCATCAACGGCGGCCGTGTCGAACACGCTCTCCAAACGTATGACCCCGCGGAATTCCCGCTGGTGCCGTCGCAACTGGAGGGCGACTCGATCGAGATCGATGCCGCAGAACTGGTCCACGCGGTGAAGGTAACGAGCCATGCCGTAGCGAAAGAGCCCAGCCGGTACGCCATTAACGGCATCCTGCTCGAATCCAACGAGAAGGGCTCGCGATTGGTTGCCACGGACGGCCGGCGATTGGCCATGGTTGAATTGTGCAACGCCGGCGAGCTCGGCGATCAGGCTTTGATGCCGCATCGGTTCTGCCGGTTGATCGAGAAGCTGACCGCCCGGAACCCCCTTGACGCCCGCCCACCGCCGCGTACACTGAACGCTAAAGTTTACAGACTGGGAGGACTGACCGATGCCCATCAAATACGCTCTTTTCGAGAACAACATCACC
>JAGMDK010000386.1 GCA_023128695.1 Phycisphaerae bacterium | reverse complement strand
ACGGCACACTGAATTAGCCGGGTTAGTCCTGGCGAGGCCGCTTGACGTACAAGACCAGCGCGAGCGCGGATAACGCCGCGCCCGCGGCGATCCAGTTCCATTGCACTCCACGGCGGCTCACCACGCCCCGTTCGAGCATCGCGATATGCTCCGTGATGATCGGCCGGTACGGATGTGCCGGGCCGAGAGCGTGTTCGATGTGTCGGTATAACTTCAGCGCCTCAGCGGTCCGCTCGTTCAGCACGTACGCTTCGGCCAGATTCACCCGGCTGCGGAGATCGTTCGGCTGCAATTCGTAGGCTCGCCGGGCGTGGAGCAGCGCGGCCGCGGAATCCTGTTCCGAAAGCAGCGTCGTGAGGTTGGCGTGGACTTGCCAGTCATCCGGGTTTAGCGTCAACAGCCGGCGGAATACCTCGATGGCCTGCTTATTCTCCCCCGCCAGCGCGAGCGCTACGCCGAGCTGGCGGAGGGTCTCCGCGTTGTCCGGTTCCAACTCCGCCGCGCGTTCGATTTGTTCCAGCGCGGCGGCGTACCGGCCGGATTCAAGCAAGGCCTGACCGAGGGCAAGCCGCCGGGCGGGGTCGGTGGGGTTCTCAGCGACGGCGTCTCGCAACGCCGCGAGGCGCTGTTCGGCCGGCGCACCTTCGTGGGAGAGCTTGGCCAAGGTCTCCCGGGCCTCGCGGTGGTTCGGTATGAGCAGCAAGGCGCTGTTCAGGTCCGCGCGGGCCCCTTCCTGGTCGCCAAGCTGAGCCCGAACCTGCCCGCGCAGCGATAAAGCCTCCCCAAAACCGGGGTGGATTCGGATGGCGGTGCTGAGATGCCGCCGGGCTGCTTCCAGCAGGGCCGCTCTCTTGTGTTCGGGCGTCCAATCCTCACCCCACAGGTTCAGTCGCCTCAGGTATCGCTCGGCGGCCGCCCAGCGTGCCGCGTGGGCCTCGTTCGGCGTCGGGCCGCTCTTCCAGAGTTTCATCAACGCCACCGCGCAGTTCTTGTTCAGGAACGCGCCCTGGGGGTTCGTCGTCACATCCCTCGTAAACAGGGTCACGTTGTTGACCCAGTCGGCGTTTCGCACGGCGGTCCAGAGCCCCAAGGCCAGGACCAGCAAGACCCCGAGCACCTGAAGCAAGCGCGTACGGGCGGCCGGCAGCTTGCCCGAAATACACTGGCGACGCCAAAACTCGACCACGCCCACCGCGACCAGGATGAGCACTACGGCAGAGGGCCAATACATGAGGCGTTCGGCCAGCGAAACGCCGATCAGCAACGCCGTGTTGGAGATCAGCGCATAGCCGGCGAGAATCATCGCGCTCAGCACGGCGACTTGCCGCCAACGTGGACCTTGACGCGTGAACCCGAACAGGCCCAGCCCGAGGCCGCCGGCCGCCAGCAGGCCCACCAGCGTCATGACCGTGAAGCCGCCCGCGGGGTCCACGATGGCCAGGCCGTAATCGGCACAGAGCCGGTTGGGCACGGCCAGCAGCCGCGTGTAATGGCCCAACACCGTGAAGGCGCCCGCCACACGCTGCGTCGGCGTGGCACTCACGAGCGGATTCATCAACACGTCGGCGGGCGCGGCACGGAAAAGGTGATCTTCGAGCGCAACGTACCGCAGTGGGAAATAAACCAAGAGCGGCAGCAGCAGGCACCCGGCGTGCATCAGCCACCAGCGCCGTGAGCGGGGCTGCTTCCCCGGCGTCGCGTAGAGCGTGAGCAAGGCCATCGCGGGATAGCAGACAGCCGTTTCCTTCGATAGCAGAGCGGCGAGGAACGCGAGCGCCGCGAGCAGGGCACGGTATAGACCGGGTCTGCCGGTCTGCGAATGTAGCGACCGGGCTCTGTCCCGGTCGTCCCACCGGCTGGAAGCCGGTGCCACACTATCATGTAGCGGCCGGGCCCCGTACCGGCCGGGCTGAAGCAGCAGCAACCCGACCAAGAGGAACAAGGCCGCCAGCACCTCGGCCCGTCCCACGATGCCGGCCACCGCCTCGGCGTGGACCGGATGCACCGCAAACAGCACCGCCGCCACTGACGCGACGGTCGGGTCGCCGACCAGCCGCCGAGCGAAGTGCCACAGCAGGAAGCACACGATCCCGTGCAGGGCGATGTTCAAGAGGTGGTATCCGGCGGGGTGGCATTCGTGGACGGCGTAGTTGAGGGCAAAGGTGAACAGAGTCAGGGGGCGGTAGAGACGGTCCCGCTGGGCGCCCAGGTCGGGCCTGTCTTTGAGCCCCTCCCACCAATCCGACAACCACACGGCACGGAAATCGGTAAGCGTGCGTATCCGCGGATTATCCAGGACCAGCGGCCGATCGTCGTAGGTGAAATCGTGGCCGACGCTGTTCGCGAAACACAGGAGGCCGAGCAGCGTTGCGAGCCAGGGGCTGAGCAGGTAGCGGCCGGCCCCGCTACCGGCCGACAGGAAGCGCCGCCGGCCCTCCGCGGCAGGCGGCGCGGCGTCAACGGCCGGATTGTGCATCGGTGACGACGACGTTGTTGTATTCCAGCAGGGTGCCCTTGGCTGCTTCGAGCTGCACGAGCCCGACGTTGTACTCCATGATCACCTGTAGGAGCATCGAGCGGGTGTTGGCGAGCTGCTCGACCGCGCCCAGTTCGGTTTGCAGATAGTTCGGGTCGATCCGTTGTGTCCGGGCCTGCAACGACCGTAGGTTCCGCGCCGCGGCCTCAACCGAGGTCAGAGAGGGTGGAACCTGGTCCCAGCGTACCGTGAGCGTACGGATGGTCTGATTGATCTGCTCGACGATCGTGTCGGTCACCTGGTTCAGGCCGACAATGGCCTGCGATTCCTGGAGGTGCGCCCGGCGAAGTTGGGCCCGGGCCGCCCGCTCACCAAAATTGTAGGAGAAGTTGGCCCCCAGGGTGTACGAGATGAAGCGGTTGGTCGTCAGCTTGTCGAAGGAGCTGTCGGCACTCGGGCCGAGCCCCTGCACTTCATAACGGAACAGGACGTCAAGTTTCGGAAGAATGGCGTTCTTCGCGAGGTTGGTGTTAATCCGAGTGGCGTCAATCTGTTGCTTGGCGGCCCGGATTTCGCTGCGCCGATCCAGCGCCGTGCGCACCGCCGCGAAATGGTCGAACGCGGTTGGGGCGACGATAGGAACTTCGGCCGGCACGATCTCGACCATATCAGAGAGCTTCAGCGCCGGATCGTTCAGCAGGTTCTTGAGCCGGTCCTCCGCGTCTCTGATCACCTTGACCGCTTCAAGATAATTGACGTACGCAGTCAGATAGCGTGACTTTGAGTTGGCGACTTCGACCTGTGTGGCGTCGTGTGTGAGGCGCTCCTCCATGTTGTTAAAGGTGACGCGATTCTGGGCAACCGATACGGCGAGGATCGCCGCCGCGCGCCGCGCCTGGGCTAGCTGCCAGTATGCGGTTTCGACTTCCAATAGTGTGTCGCGGACCTTCTGAATGAACGTTTCATAGCTGATCTGGTAGTCGATTTTGGAGATGTTGATTTGCGACCGGTTGACGTCGAGCCCAAAGCCGCGGAGCAGGGGTTGCTGAAGCTGGGCCACGAAACTCGTCGAGTAGGCCGGATTCAAGAACTGATATTCCGCCGGCAGGCTGTTTTGCGAGCGCTGTTGCCCCAGGCTGACGGAGGTCATCATGCCGGTTGGCAGCAGCTTGCGGAAGCCGCCTTCGTAGGACCGGGAGTCGCTGGTCCCGGCCGTGAAGGACATGAGCGAGGCCTGGTCCTGGTCCGTCCACGAGGTGTCGAGGTAGAACTCCACGTCGAACGCCGCTTCCTTTTCAACGATCCAGGTCTGGCTGATGGCGGGGTTGTGAGCTTCGG
Organism: Phycisphaerae bacterium; assembly: GCA_023128695.1. GTDB lineage: Bacteria > Planctomycetota > Phycisphaerae > UBA1845 > Fen-1342 > JAGMDK01. The sequence continues at coordinate 756 of JAGMDK010000386.1, read as the reverse complement.
AGCGGATGGCGTAGTTGTTCTCGAGCGCGCGCTGGATGCATTCGGCCAGACTCAGTTGAACCTGATCTGGGCGGCTGATTTTTTCCAGGTTTTCGTTGGCGCGCTTAACCACCCGCTCATAACTGCGGAGCACCCGATCGTCCGGCTCATGAGCGGGATCGCGGCGCCTTTGCACCTCGAGCTCGTCGCGGAGTATCTGAAGCCGCTGCTCGAACACCCGCGGGGCGTCGACCGGGTCCGGCATTTGCGCCAGCACGTCCCGCGGAGCCGGTTGTGTGGTTGTGGCCGGCTGCGCAATCAGTGCGGCTCGGGCCGGCAGTTGTGACTGCCACGCCACCGGGCGGGCGAGCGGGTCTCGTGGCCGATCGTTTTCCGCGTCGGCCGCCGCCTCTTCCTGGTGCCTGACCAGCATCCGGTCGCGGTAGGCCGAAATCGGTTCGTCGATGTTCGTTGATTCGCTCTGGCAACCCAGTAGCAGCACGGCGCACAAAAGAGTCCCAAGCCGTGTCATACGCCCGCTCCATTTTCCAGACGGAATGTACCTGCTCATATGCACGCCTTCCCCCCCCGACGCCTTGCCGCGCCGTCTCACATCCACGTGGGGCGATAATAGGTATGCTGTGTGGGGGTGTCAAACGCTCACCCAACCGCCGAGCCGGCCGAGTGTGACAAATCCGCTGGTGCGAGAATCCTTTCTCTCACCATCGTCTGTGTGCCACTGCTCTTGAGCAGTGCCTGGGGTTTGGCACTTTTTCT
>JAGMDK010000385.1 GCA_023128695.1 Phycisphaerae bacterium | reverse complement strand
AGCAGCATGGGCGTATTCCGATCAACGTTCACAAATCTGGTAGCCATGCCGGGAACTTACCACGGACCGCCGAAAAAAGCGCGCCAAAAAGTCCGACAGACTGCTAGCGCGGTTTCAGAAAACATCTGGCGCCCATCGGGAGGGCGAGGCTCCCGCCGAGCCGTGGCTCGCCGGGAGGCTCGCCCTCCCATGGCAACGGATTTTTCTGAAACTGCTTTAGGGTCGATAGATCAGCCGGTTGTCTTCTCCCATTTCGCTGTATTCGACGATCATGCCTTTGGGGCAACTGACCTCGTTGTCCTCGCCGACGATTTCCACTTTCCCGACGACGGCCCCGTTGGCGACGAAGACGCAGATATCGTCACCCATGATCGAGAGTTTGGTCACTTCCGAGCCGGGCAGGATCGTGAGCTCGTTGTCCTCGCCGGAGATGCCCACGGTGCCGTGCATAACCTGCTCGTGTTTGCTGCCGGTCCCGGAGATCGAGGTGTGTGAGTGGGCACCCCCGGTCAGCAGCACGAACGCCGTGCCGGCCAACAGCCATATACAGATACGTTTTGTCATTACCTACTCCTCCTGTTCTTGCCGTTCACCGAGCATTATTTACGACACGGCTACATTAAACCGCCAAGTACGCAGAAAAGGCCGGTATCACTCCGGCGGCAATTCAACCTGGCACGTCTCCTGGGCAGAGAGGACGCGTTTGGTGAAATAGTCCACGAAGGTGGCCCGGATGGTGATTTCGGGATGCCGCGGCGGGTCGTGTGGCCACGGACATTTGATGGTGAAGTGACTGGTGAGCAGCTTGCCGTGCCACAGCTTGCCGATCTGATCGACGGGGATGAAGTATTCGCCGATGAAGTTTTGCTGGGGCGGGGCGGCCAGATCGTAAAGCTGGATGCGGACGTCGCCGGCGACTTTGATGATGTCGCCCTCGCGATCGACCGGCTTGAGGTAGACGGTCACACCGTCGTCGCCGGGCTTTCCGTCGTAGTCCGAGCCGCCGGAGAGAGAGTCGATGACCAGGCGTTCGGGGTAGAAGAGCCGCTTCAGGTCGTCCTCGGAGATGCCGCGGGCCACGTCCAACTGGTTGTTGAGTTCTTTGATCGTGGCCTGTTGCGCGGCGAACTCGTTCTCTTGCTCCCGCAGGTCCGCACGCAAGCCGGCCATCTCCCGGCGCAATTGCAACTCGGCCGGAGCCTGGCAACCGGCTGCCAGCATGATGATCAGCAGACCGTATACGAAACAACCTGGAGGAGCCGCGGACTTCAGTCCGCGCGGGCTGAAGCCCGCGGCTCTTCGGGTCGCGGCGCTACGGATCGCAGCGCTTCGCATCCTGTCATCAACGGCAGACACCGGCGACTCCGTTTATTCCACCGGACGTAATGACGGCGTATCCAATTCGGGCATCGCCTCGAGGATCTTGTCGGCCAGGCCGAACGAGACCGACTCCTCGGCGTCCATCCAGTTGTTGCGGTCGCAATCCTCGGTAATCTGCTCGACGGTCCGGCCCGTGTGCTTGGCTAACACCTCGTAGAGCTGCTGCTGTGTCCGCATCATCTCGTCCAGCTCGATCTTCAAGTCCGTGGCCGGCCCCCGCGCGCCGCCCAGCGGCTGGTGAACCATCACCCGCGAGTGCGGCAGGACGAAGCGTTTGCCGGGTGCGCCGGCGGCCGACAAGACGGCCCCCATGCTGGCGGCGGCGCCGAGGACGTAGGTCGAGATCGGGCAGGGCACAAACTGCATCGTGTCGTAAATGCCCATCCCGTGGTAGACCGACCCGCCGGGCGAGTTGACGTAGAGGTGGATGTCCGCCTTCCTGTCATCGTTGGCCAGGAACAGCATCTGGGCGATGACCACGTTGGACATGTGGGCATCGACCTCGTCGCCGAGGAAGATGATGCGGTCTTTGAGCAGCCGCGAGTAGATGTCGTAGGAGCGTTCCGCGCGGCCTTCGCGCTCAACGACGATCGGGATGAGCGTTTGGGATCTCGTCATGCCTGCCGTGCCTTTCATTTGCCCTTCTTTTTCTTGCTATCCGCCTTGCCTTCTTCGAGGATTTCGTCGATCAGGCCGTATTCCTTTGCTTCTTCAGCACTCATGTAGCGGTCCCGCTCAATGTCCTCGGCGATTTTGTCGACCGGTTTGCCGGTATGCTTGGACAGTATCTCGGAGAGCGTCTTTTTAACCCGCATGATCTCATCAGCCTGGATGCGCATGTCCGAAGCCTGCCCGCCGAGATAGCCCCAGGGCTGATGGATCATGATCTTGGCGTGCGGCAGGGCGTAGCGTTTGTCCTTCGTGCCCGCCGCCAGGATCAACGCCGCCCCGCTGCTGGCGCCGCCCATGCAATAGGTAGCGACATCGCAATTGAGGAAGCGCATCGTGTCGTAGATCGCGAGCGTGTCGTCGATGTCGCCGCCGGGGCAGTTGATGTAGAGGTGGATGTCCTGGTCGCGCTTCACCGACTGGAGGTAGAGCAAGCTCTTGATGATGTGCGAGCAGACGGTGCTGCTGTTGACGGTGATGCGCGGATCGAGCGGCAAATCGAGAAAGATGATGCGGTTGTCGAGGAGCATCTCGTTCAGGCCCATCTGCCGCCAGGCCTGATAGTTCCCCCCCCCGCCGCCCTGTGCCCTCGGACCTTCGTGATCAGGCCGGAATGCCATGGACTCTCCTTCGTATAGCCGTTGAAGCGCAAACCGTGCGCAACGTTCCGCCGGTGCCACAATGTAGCGGCCGGGCTCTGTACCGGCCGAATCACCGGCTGGAAGCCGGTGCCACACATAGCCGGTGCCACAATGTAGCGGCCGGGCTCTGTA
>JAGMDK010000384.1 GCA_023128695.1 Phycisphaerae bacterium | reverse complement strand
GCAGCGATTCCGCAAGTGTGTTCAGTGAGCGTTATGGGACAAGGGTTTACGCTCGGATTGTGGGAGGAGCAAGTTCGCGATGGGGTTTTCGAGGCAGTCTGGGCGGGGAGGCCCCAGCCTCAGCGTCAGAGAGGTTGCTTTGGTGGCGATGAAGAGAGTGAACGGCAAACGGGACTATGAGTCATCGGGCAAGCATCAGGCCGACGCGCATGGCGGCCCGCGGATTTCGGCGTAGAGTTCCGTGGAGATCAACTTGCCTACATGCAGCATCGTGACCGCCCGGCGTGCCTCGGGCTTGAGATTCCGGCAGTGGAAGGCCATAAACACGTTCAGGCACAACATCGCGAACAGAACGAAGATCAATATCGCCGCGGGGTGATGCCGGAAGACATGGTTCGCATGCCAGCGATTGACCAGTTCGTTGAACCCCTGGTTCTCAATGCTCCAGCGCTCATGGCCCATGTCCACCACAGCCCGGGTCGCGGCCTGCCGCGCGGACAAGGTGGTTACCCACATCCAGTCCGAGGCGAGCTCCTCTTCTTGACCGTCCAACTCGCCCGGCTGAACGGGCTCCGCATCCAACATCAACGAGAGATCCCGGCCGACCAGCCGAAGCGCCACATACCGGTGGTAGTACTCCAGCACGTCTCCCCGCGTGGTATGTAGAACCCGCTGACAACATCCCGAACAGCAACGCTTGCGGCTGGCGGTGCTCTCATGGCCGTCCACCACCGCCAGCATCAACCCGTGTTCCGGAGGCGTCAACGCTTTCATTCGTTTCAGGCGGACATAGACGTGATGAAGCACGCCGCGCACATCCCCCACATCCATCAACGAGCAGATTCGCCCGATCGAGTCGGCCGACGGCATGGCTTGCCCGAGCCAGCGCAGCCAGAAGCGGCTCGGCTTGGTCTGTTCCAGGGCATTCAGGCTGCCCAGTCGTCCCAGGAACATGATCGCCACCGCGCGCGTGATCACGGACGTGTCAATCCGCGGTCGAGGGCGGACGTCGCGTACCGCATCCAGGCGGCTTTCCCACCTCAATACCTTCCGGGCGTAGGCCAGAATGCGTCGAAGAATGGTCAGTCCCGCCGATGGCGCAGCTTGTTCCAATAGATGCGCGAAACGTCTTCCAGGAGATCCCGGGCGTGGTGGTAGTCCGCCACCCACTGCCGCACACGCGCCTCCCAATCCTTTGGGACAAAGAACTGTCGGGTCCGTCCGTTCTCCGAAATCACCAGAAACAGGCTTTGGTGGCCTTGGCCCCGAGCACACCTGCAGTTGGCCTTGCCGCACTTGCGTTTGCGAACCAAGAGCGTCCCGCGAATCACGGCGCGTTGGCTGAGCACCTGCGCCAGCTGCGATCGAGTTCGTCGCTCGGCCGCGGTCATCTTGGAACGGGGAATGCCGCCCTTTGCGTCTGCCATATATCAATTATGACAGAGATCCGGCGATTGTCAAGCGCATAAACGAATGCGAATCTGCTCAACGTCTCCGATGTGACCTCAACCACTTGTCAAAACAGGAGGTTACAACCGCGAAAGGAAACTACTTACGGAATCGCTGTGGCTGTGGTGACGCAAACCGGGCGGGTGACGCGGCGCGAGCGTTGTGCGACCACGATCCCCGAGCTGGCCGCGCGAGTGGAGCGCGTGCGAACGCCGCGAGAGTTGATCATCGAGGAAAGCCCGCTGGCGGATTGGATCTATCGCGGTCTGACGTCGCTAGCAGAGACGGTGATCGTCTGCGATCCGCGGCGCAACGCCCTGATCGCCAAGGCCGGCGACAAGGACGATCCGATCGACGCCGAGAAGCTGGCGCAACTGGCTCGCGGCGGTGGCCGCCTGCTCCGCGTCGCGTGGCTCCGCCCGCGGCGGCCGCCGGCGAGAGTCCCGGATAGGTGCCTGGGCGACGTTCAAGATCGCCCGCAGACCGGAAGATCAACACGATCAAGGACCGCCGACAACACCCGCACCGCCCGCGCGGCCAACCGCCGCCAAGAGCAAGCTCGGCCGGCGAACGTCGATCGCGTACGAGAGAGCGCCCCTCAAGAAGCCAACAAAAATGGTGCGTTCACGGAGAATGTACATTGACTTCTTGCTTCATATAGGTGCCACACACCGCTCGTCGGGTACGGAGCCCCGACGCTACAGCCTTGCGGGGTGGGGTGGGCGTCCCGCCCGTCAACGGCCTCGTCGGCGAACGCCCGTTTGTAGCGGCCGGCGCCCCTGCCGGCCGTAGAATGCCGGTGCCTGCTCCGTCCAGACAACGGCCGACACGGGAGTCGGCCGCTACATTGTGTGGCACCGGCATCCTGCCGGTGGTTCGGCCGGCACGGGGGCCGACCGCTACATTTTTGTGTGGCACCGGCTTCCAGCCGGTGGATCGACCGGCACGGGGGCCGGGCCGCTACATTTCCAGCCATGCAGACTCATCCCGGCACGACGCCGCCCAACTGATCGTTGCCGAGCGAATACAGTCGCCTCACGGACGGGTCTTCGTTCATGTGCGCGGCCACCACGCGGCCGACGAAGATCACGTGATCGCCGGTTACCAGCTCGGACTCGAGCTTGCACTCGAAGTTCGCGACGGCGTCCGCCAACAAAACACTGTCGATCACCGTGGCCGGCTGCGTTTTCGTGCCGCATTGAGCGAGCTTGTCCAGCTCGCGTCCGGACCTGGTCCCGTGGAAGAGCGCGTCCTCGGCCATCGTGGACGACACAAAACTGAGCACGAATTCGCGGGCGTGCCGCAGCACCTCCAGCGAGTAACGCGTCAGGCCGATCGAGATCGCCAGCATCGGCGGTTCGATCGAGGTATTCATCACCCAGCCCAGCGAGATCGGATTGTGCTTGCCCCGCGCGTCCTTCGCGATGGCGAGCGAGACTTGCTCCGGATACTTCCGCGCCATGGCGTTCTCGTAGGTGGTAGCAACTTGCATACCTTGCTCCTTGTAGACCCAGGCCGCTAAAATATAGTGAACCAGGCAAACGGTCCGTACGATATAAGCTCTAATCGCCCTTGACAATGATTTGGATTATGTTAGGATGGATACCAAGGCTATAATAAATATCGTCGGCTAATAGTCCGTACGGGCTAGTGCCGTTTCAGAGAACATCTGGCGTTAGTCGGGAGGGCGAGGCTCCCGCCGAGCCGCGGAAGGGAGGGCGAAGCTCCCGCTGAGCCGCGGCAGCCCCGGCTCGGCAGGAGCCTCGCCCTCCCATAGCGACGGACTTTTTCTGAAATTGCTTTAGTCGGAGTCTACTAGTGCCAACCTACGCCTTTCGGTGCTTGAAGTGTAGCAAGGAGTACGAGGAACTGGTCCAGCGATTCGGCCAGACCGCCCCTTGTCCGGAATGCGGCAGCTCCGACGTCGAGCGGCTCATCTCGGCCCCGGCGGCTCGTGTGGGCACTCGCCTGCGCGAGAAGCTGAGCCGCGACGCCGGCTGTAGCAGCCCTCCCGGCTTCGGTTTCGGCTGAAGCCGATAAGTCTCCGTCCGGCAGTCTGCCGGGTTATCGTTCAGAGATCGTTTCAATTCGTCATTTGCGCTACTCAGAGAGAGGCGCGCGGCTTACTTCGTCTGATCCAACTCGAACGCTTGATGAACCACCTGGAGTGCCCGCTCGCCGTCGTCCGCCGGCACGAGCACACTGATCACGATTTCGCTGGTGGCGATGTTCTCGATTTTGATCTTTTCCGCCGCCAGGGCGTTGAACATGCGGGCGGCGACGCCGGCGTGCGAGCGCATCCCGACGCCGACCACGCTGATGCGGGCCAGGTCTGCGGCGATGTCTGGGTTGTCCACGTTGAACCGCCGCGCGACCAGCTCCGCGACGGCCCGCGTCTCGCCCGTCTCGCGACCCTCGACGGTAAAGCCCAGCGTGACCTTTTCGCCTCCGTCGGCGAGTGTCTGCATGATGTCGTCAACCAGAATACCGTGCTCGGCGACAGCCTCGAACACTGCCGCGGTGACGCCGGGCTCGTTTGGCAATCCGGCCAGCGTGACGCGGGTGATATCGCGTTTGAGGGTCGCGCCGCGGACGACGACGCCTTCCATACCCGGTGTTTCGTTCATGATCATCGTTCCCGGATTGTCGCTGCTGCTGCCGCGGACGTGGATCGGCACGCCGTACTTTTTGCCCAGCTCGATCGCCCGGGCGTGCATGACGCCGGCCCCGAGGGCGGCCATTTCGAGCATCTCGTCGTAGCTGATCGCGTCCAGCTTGCGGGCCTGGGGCACCAGGCGCGGGTCGGCAGTGTAGATGCCGTCCACGTCGGTGTGGATTTCGCACGCCCGCGCTTGCAGGGCGGCCGCCAGGGCGACGGCGGTCGTGTCGCTGCCGCCGCGGCCGAGCGTGGTGATGTTGAAGTCTCGGTCGACGCCCTGGAAGCCGGCCACGATGACGATCTTGCCCTGCGCGAGGACGCGCTGGAGGCGGGGCGTGTCGATGGATTGGATGCGGGCCCGGGTGTGGGTGCTGTCGGTGACCAGGCCGACCTGGGCGCCGGTCAGGCTGACGGCCTCGTAGCCGGCTTCGTGGATCGCCATGGCCATCAGGGCGATGCTGACCTGCTCCCCGGTCGCGAGCAGCATGTCCATCTCGCGCTTGGCCGGTCGGCGGGAGACCTGGGCGGCCAACTCGACCAGCTTGTCGGTCGTGCCGCCCATGGCCGAAACGACCAGCACGACTTGGTTGCCGCCGAGCAAGGCGCGGACAGCCCGCCGCGCCGCCAGATGAATCCGCGACGCATCCGCCACGCTGGAGCCGCCGAATTTTTGCACGATGACGGGCATGACTAAGTTAATGACACCGCGGCTACGGGCACGTCGTATTCATCACCGCCACGAACTGATCGATGTCCCGCCAATTGACGGTGCTGTCGGCGTTGACGTCGTTATTCGCGAAGTGACAACACGGCGTCTCAGGCAGGAACATGACCACCCACGACGCTTGGTTGTCATCCAGAGCCGCCAGAAAGAACTCGATATCGCGCCAGGTAATGGAGCCGTCACAGTTGCTGTCGCCGGGACAAATGGACGGCGCCCCGAACTCGTATGCGCCCATATCCACAATGGCGGCACCATCACCTTCGCCATCCCAGATCCGTATGTGATCGTCGAGATCAAGGTCTGGAAGTAGTAATTGGGGCTCGAAAGTTGGATCACCTGTATCAACACAGGGGGAGTCGGTGGACAGGCGGAAATTGTTGTCCTCCCAAGTAGCGGGATCATTATCCGGGCCATCAGGGTCTATAAAAAGCGGATCAACATCGATATTCCCCTCGCATGATGGGTTGCTTGAGCATGCAAGGCCACCCTGTACGTCATTGTAGCGGAGAACACGCTCAGCAGAACCCCAAGTCAGATTCGTTTCTGTTGGGAGGTTGTCCCAGATTATACAGTTCCACAAGTACATATCAGAGTCATACGGCTGGCTTATTTCAATGCTGCCTCTGCCCCAATAAGCCACGTTGTTGATGATAGTGCAATTAGAGCAGCTAACAAGACACCATTGCCCGACGCCGCTGCAAAGCACGCCGCCACCGTAGCCTGCTACGTTTGCAGCCAGGAGACAGTCGTCGAGCACGCTGCAGTGAGAGCAAACGCCGCCGCCTGAATCTACGGCTGAGTTACCGCGGATTTCGCATCTCAAACAATTGAAACTGCTATAATCCAGGCTACAGACACCTCCACCTCTCCATGCTTCGTTGCAGGTGATCACGCAGTCTCTAAAAGCAGTCGTACCGCCCTCGGTACAGAGGCCGCCACCATTGCCAGTCGCGACGTTATCAGTCAGAACACAGTTGATGAGTAGAGGATAGCCGTGGTGACAGCAAATACCGCCACCGCGCCCAGCTGAATTATCAGAAATGACGCAGTCCGACAAGGTGGGTTCGTTTCGATAATCATAACAGTAGAGCCCACCGCCGTAGCTTGCGTGGTTTTCAGTGATCCTGCACGCTGTAAGAACAGGACTACTATCCTGGTGAATGTAAATACCGCCGCCTTTTCCAGCGTACCCATTAGTTGTGTTCCAAATGATTGTGCAGTTAATGATCCTTGGGTTTCCCAAATGGATGTAGATACCGGCACCGTATCGATGTGTCGATTCTCCATTAGCATAGCCCGCCGTAATCGTGACGCCGTCTAGCACCGCAGTCGTATCGTTTCCAGTGCTAGTCACGACGTGGTAGCAGTTGTCGTTCGGATCGTCTTGCGTGCCTATATCGCCGCTGAGGATGGACTCGTACAGTTCCAGGTTTCGGACGTCCGGATTGATGGGATTGGCCAGACCGGCGTAGCCGCCGGAGAGCGCTACGCCGTTGATGAGCCGGTATCGCTCGGTGCGCGGCGTGCCCGGCTCGGCCTGCTCGGACGGGTAGTACGTCCCGCCGGCGACGTGGATTTCGGTGATGCTCGGATCGCCCAGCGCCTCGGTCAGGGCGTCCTGAAGATCATCGTAGGGCGTGGTCCAACTCTGGCCATCGCCACCCGGCGGGGCATCATCATCGACGTACCGTACGTCCGCCTGGGCCCAATCCGCCATGGCACCAACGGCTAGCGCGGCCACCATAACCATCAGCTTCGTTGTCCAGCGTGTCATTGCCATTCTCCTTTGCCAGAAGTGCTCTCATCGGACTCACCACGGCCGTGCAAGGCCGTGCCCAGGCGGAGCCGGGCTTCTGCGGCGTCTCAGCCGTGACACCGAACCTAGTGCATCGCCACTCCATAATCGACGGGCAGTGCGGGCAGCCTGCCCGCATACCGGCGGGCGGGACGCCCGCCCCACCCACACATTATTGTGTGACAGAGCACTAGCAGTCTGTCGGACTTAGG
>JAGMDK010000383.1 GCA_023128695.1 Phycisphaerae bacterium | reverse complement strand
TGCCCGCATACCGGCGGGCGGGACGCCCGCCCCACCCGGCGGGACGCCGCCCCACCCTGGATAAGATGCAAACAGCATGCGACTGCGTACCCTTTATCGCCGCGGCCTCGTTTATCATTGGCGGTCTCACCTTGCCGTCACGCTGGGTGTGGTCGCGGGCACCGCCGCCTTGACCGGGGCCCTGCTGGTGGGCGATTCGCTGCGCGGGAGCCTGCGGGCGGCGGCGCTCGAGCGCCTCGGGCGTGTGGATTACGCCGTGCAGTCGCCGGGCTTTTTCCGCGCGCGTCTGGCCGACGAAATCGCCGCCGCCCCCGCGTTCAGCCGTGCTTTTGCCCAGCTTGGCCCGGTCATTCTCGAACGCGGCGGGGCGACACACGCCGAAACACGGGCTGCCGTCCACGACGTGAACGTGCTCGGCGTCGATGGTCGGTTCTGGGAACTCGGCGCGGTCACATGCCACCCGGATATCACGTCCGCGCGGGCTGAAGCCCGCGGCCCTTCGTTCGCCGGCCGTGTGGTCGTCATTAACCAGCCCTTGGCGGAAGAGCTGCGCGCCGGCGTCGGCGACGATATCCTGCTGCGGCTCGGCAAATCCGCGGCCATCTCGCCCGAAACGCTGCTCGGCCGGCGCGACGATACCACCGTCACTCTGCGCCTCACCGTGCGCGGCGTCGTCCCGGCGGAGGAGCTCGGTGCGTTTACGCTCATTCCGCGTCAGGCGCTGCCGAAAAATGCGTATGTCCCGCTCGACACGCTGCAACGGGCCCTCGGCCGGCGGGAATTCGTCAACACGGTCCTCGTCGCCGCTCAGCCCGACTGGTCAGAGAACGAGCCTGATCGTGACGCGGCCTTGCAAACACTTTTCCAGAATCATGTCACGCTCGCGGACTTGGGCCTGCGCTTGCGCATAAGTGAAGAGCACAATTACATCGCCGTCGAGAGCGACACATTTCTGCTCCCGCCGCCGGTGGAAGCCGCGGCCCGCGACGCCGCCCAAGCGCTCGGCCTGTCCACCACCGGCGTACTGACATACTTGGCCAACACGATCGTCGACGAGTCGCGATCCGAGGCGACGATTCCGTATTCAACCGTGACCGCGCTCGACCCGGCGTCAGAAGTGCTGCAAGCCATGACGCTGATCGACGAGACAACCGCCCCGATTCCCGCGCCCGGCGAAATTCTGCTCAATGAATGGGCCGCCCGCGAACTCGACGCGCGGCCGGGCGATCGAATCCGTCTGTCCTACTACGTCGCCGGCCCGCTCGGGCGCCTCGACACCCAACACACCACTTTCAACTTGCGCGGCGTTGTGCGTCTCGCAGGGGCCGCGGCCGACCCGGGGTTTACGCCCGCTTACCCCGGCGTCACCGATGCGCACAACCTCGTTGACTGGGACCCGCCGTTTCTCATCGACCTGCGACTCATCCGTGAGCAGGACGAGGCGTACTGGGACAAGTACCGCACGGTCCCCAAAGCGTTTATTTCGTGGGCGGACGGCGAACGCCTCTGGGCCGGCGAGCACGAGCGCTTCGGACGCTTGACGTCGTTGCGAGTGCATCCGGCGGCCAGTGTTTCGCTGACTGATACAAGGGTTGCGTTCGAGCGCGAGCTGCTGCCGCGCCTGGACCTCAGCCGGCTTGGTTTCCAGGTGGAGGCCGTTCGGGCCCGGGCACTCGCAGCCAGTCACGGCTCGACCGATTTCGCCGGGCTGTTCGTCGGCTTCAGCTTCTTCCTGATCATCTCCGCCGCCCTGCTGGTGGCGTTGTTGTTCCGGCTGGGGGTCGAACGGCGGGCGAGTGAAGTCGGCCTGCTGCTGGCGACCGGCTTTCCGCGCCGCCGCATCGGCCGTCTGCTGTTGTTTGAAGGTGTGTGCCTCGCCGCCATGGGGTCCCTCATTGGGCTCTTTGCGGCCCGCGGCTATGCCTGGCTCATGCTCGCCGGCCTGCGGTCCTGGTGGGTCGCGACAGTCAAGGCACCGTTCCTACAACTCCACGCGGTGCCCACCAGCTACCTCATCGGCTACATCGTTAGCCTTGTCGTGGCCGTCGTTTCGATCGCGTGGTCACTCCGCGGCGTGACGCGCAAATCACCGTGGGCGTTGCTGGCCGGTGTCGTTGAAAGCGGCCGATTGTCTCCCGGGCTGAAGCCCGCGGCTCTTCGAGTTTCGTCAGAGATTGTCGTCGCCATGCTGGCGACCGTCCTGGCGGGGGCGCTCATCGTGCTCTCGATATTGACGGACCTCGTCCCCCAAACCACCGCATTCTTCGTCGGCGGTACCAGTCTGCTGATCGCGTGCCTGGCGAGTCTGACCCATTGGCTCAGGCTTGAATCGCGAACCAAAACACGCTTCAGCGGATCGACGGCACTGCTCCGCCTCGGCGTACGCAACGCGCGCCGCCACTCCGGCCGCAGTCTGCTCACCGCCGGCCTCATCGCCGCCGCCACATTCAACATCACCGCGTTGCAAGCCATGCGTCTCAAGGTCTCCGACGAGAGTTACACGCACGAGTCTCCCACCGGCGGCTTCACGTTGTTGGCGGAGGCGGCCGCGCCGTTGCCGTATGACCTCAACCGGCCGGAAGGCCGCGCGGCTTTGAATCTATCTGAAACGGCTCAAGACGCCCTCGGGGAGGCGGCCTTCATCCCCTTCCGTCTCCGGCCGGGCGACGAGACGAGCTGCCTCAATCTCTACATTCCCACGCAACCACGCCTGCTCGGCGCGAGCGAGACCATGATCGAGCGCGGCGGATTCGAGTTCGCGGCCACCCTCGCGGAGTCTGCGGACGAGCACCGCAACCCATGGACGCTCCTCCGCCGATCGCTTCCTGACGGCGTGATTCCCACCATCGCCGATGAAGAGGCCGCCCGCTGGCAATTGCATCTCAATCTCGGCGAGGAGTTGCTCGTGCTGGACGAACGGGGGCGCGAAATCCGCCTGCGGCTGGTCGCCTTGCTCAAGGGCAGCATCCTGCAAGGCGAGCTGATTATCGCCGAGTCGCGGTTCACACGGCATTTCCCGTCAATCGCCGGCCAGGCGTTCTATCTGATCGACACGCCGGCGGAGCGGGCAGCGGAAATCGAGCAGATGCTCGAACGCGAGCTGGAGAACTTCGGCCTGGCCGTCACACCCACCACTCGGCGACTGACCGAGCTCTACGCCGTTCAGAACACGTACCTCTCCACCTTCCAGACGCTCGGCGGCCTGGGCCTGCTGCTCGGTACGGTCGGTCTGACAGCCGTGCTGCTCCGAAATATCTGGCAGCGGCGGAGCGAACTGGCGCTCCTGCGAACACTGGGTTTCTCACGTATTACGCTCGGCGGGCTGGTGTTGATCGAGAATGCGTTCCTGGTGGGCACGGGGCTGCTCGCCGGTTTTGCATCCGCCGCGGTCGTGATCGCCCCGCACGTGGTCAAGCGGGCGATGCCGGTGCCGTGGGGTTCGCTGCTGCTCATGTTTGGGGCGATTTTCGTGGCCGGCCTGCTGGCGGGTATCATTGCTCTGATCCCCACACTCCGCGCCCCGCTACTGCCCGCTCTGCGCTCGGAATAAGTCGGTCCCGCAGGCGTCATTCCGACGAGTCCGCCTGTGGCGGACGAGGGAGGAATCTGGTGCCGTTTCAGAAAACATCTGGCGCCCGTCGGGAGGGCGAGGCTCCCGCCGAGCCGCGGCTCGCCCTCCCATTAGGAATCTCTTCCAACCGGCGGTATCCTTCCATACGACTCGCATCCAAGGAGTAACATCATGCAACGCCGTTCACGTCCATACCTTCTCATCGTCATGGCGTTGACCGCTTTCGCGACGCTGACCCTCGCCGAGGACTGGCCCCACTGGCGCGGCCCGAACCACGACGGGATCAGCAGCGAAACCGGCTTCGTCACCAAGTGGGAAACCGCTCCCCCGAAGGTCTGGGAGCGGGACATCGGCTCGGCCTACAGCGGCTTGGCGTGCGTCGGGGGCCGGGTCTACACGTGCGGCACGGTTGACAAGTCCCAGGTCCTCTTCTGCCTCGCGGCCGACACCGGCAAGGTCTTCTGGCGAACGGCGTTCGAGAAGGAATATCGGGAACGCCACGGCTCCGGCACCCGCGCAACGCCCACCGTCACGTCAACGAAGGCCGCGTCTACCTGCACGGTGCCCGGGGCCGCGTGGTGTGCATCGACGCAAAGAGCGGCCGGGAGATATGGCGGCGCGATTTCGACCACCCGCCGCAGTGGGGCTACAGCGCCTCTGTCCTCATTGAAGGTGACTTGGCCATCGTGACCGGCGGCGGCGACGATGGGGCCCTGGTCGCGCTCAATAAGCTGACCGGTAAGACCGTCTGGACCTGCGGCGGCGGCCTCGTCGGCTACGCTACCCCGTATCCGTTCAACTTCGACGGTCGCCGATATGTCGTCGGCTTCATGGGGCGGGCGGTGATCATCGCCGACGTCAAGACCGGCCGGCTGGTGTGGCGTATGCCGTGGGAGACCGACTGGGACGTCAACGCCGCCACGCCGATCTTCCACGACGGGCACCTCTTCCTCAGCTCCGGCTACGACCACGGCTCGATCCTGCTCAAGCTCGCCCGCTCCGGCGACGACTTCACGACTAAAACGGTCTGGCAGAACACGAACATCCGCGCCAAGTTCCAGACCCCCGTGCTCTATAAGGGCTATTTGTACACCAGTGACGAAGTCGGACTGAAGTGCGTCGAGTTCGCCACCGGCGAGCTAAAGTGGAAACGGTCCCGCCTGAAGCACGGGACCCTGGTCATTGCCGATGAGCATCTGGTTATCCTGAGCGGTTCTGGTGAACTGCTGATTGCCCAGGCGACCCCCGCCGCGTTCGAGCCGATCACAAATATCAAATTGCTCAAGGGGAAGCATTGGACCGTGCCCACATTGTATCAGGGCCGGCTCTATGTCCGCAACCTCAAGCAGGCCGTGTGTTACGACCTCGCCGGCAAGTAAGCGACTCTACCTCGCTTCGAGAATGCGTCGCGTCGAGCTGATACTCATTGATCACCATGAGCATATGATCTTTCCACATTTTCCACGCTTGGGCGGAAATATGGTCATAGACGCGTTGTCGTGTCTTGGGCCCGCCGAGCAGCAGGGCCATTTTCAACGCCGAGCGACCCTCGGGCGTCTCTTCGTCAAGTCCGGGCAAGCCTCTGCCGAGCTTGGCACACTGGACGGCTCGTTGAGTCATCACGCTTGCTCCCTTTAGTTTGAAATATATTTAGAGTAGACGCCAATCCATTTTATTCACCTCTGCATTGCAAACGTTCGATTTCTTCGCGGCGTGCGAAGATTCCGCGGCTGCCGCAAATGTCTTCGGCAGTCCGCGGAGCGGACGACGGAATACAGCCCAGGGCGAAGCGCGGCGAGCCCTGGGTAAACCCATGGGGGGGAAACAAGCCCCCAGCGGGGGCGACGGAAAGACCTCACGTGGAAGCACCTTCCGTCGCCCCTGCGGGGCTTGGTCAGGGGCGGGCCGGGAACCCAGGGCTGGCGCCCTGGGCTATATTCCAGCGCCCGCTCCGCGGGCTGTTGGCGAGGGGTGCGAGAAAGGATTCTCGCGCCAGCGACAGAAAGGATTCTCGCACCAGCGATACTTGGCACTGCCGCCCTTCGTCAAAGACGAACACGTACTGGAGAAACACCCAGCAATCCTCAATCCTCAATCCTCGATCCTCAATCCCCAATCCGCATTCCTCAATCCCCAATCCTCTTTGGTTACGGGCGAAGGCCGCGCCAAGCATTTTCAATAAACGCGCGGACGCCCGATAACAATTAAGTGAGGCGAAAAAAGATGGGTGGCGGCTGTCCCGCACAGCCGTCCACCCAGGTCAGAATTCGCCCGCAGCGCTCCTTCCCGCTACTTCTAGCGACTTCGGGTCGCTCCGCATTGCGTTGCAAGAGGCGATTCAATCTTATTGTAGGTTTCCGCGACCGGCCTGTGCAAGCAAATCTTTGAGAATTCCCAGGACCGGCCGAGGTGCACATTCACCCGGGAGGAGCCGATCGACGATTGTGACCCGTATTTCGCAAGGTGAAACGACGGCCGGCACCGCGTCGATTGAACACAGTGCCGGTCGATTCGCAGACGCTTCATCAGCCGGCGATCCGCCGCGGGAATGGCCCGACTTACATCACCGGCGGGTACCCGGTTGCTACGGGCAGGTGGTATTCATCAGGTCGACGAACGGATCGATGTCGCGCCAATTCACGGTGTAATCGCCGTTGACGTCGTTATTCCAGAAGGAGCAGGTTAGCTCCCCGGGCAGGAACATGTCTGCCCAGCACGTCACGCAGTCGTTCATCGCCGCGACGAAGTAGTCGATGTCGCGCCAATTGACGCCGCCGTCACAGTTGCAGTCGCCGGGGCAGCCGAGGTAGTCCTTGATCCCCAGACTGTGGCTGTAGCCCGCCGCGACCGCCACGAAGTCC
>JAGMDK010000382.1 GCA_023128695.1 Phycisphaerae bacterium | reverse complement strand
AAATCAGCGTTGACGGAGCACTAGGGCCCGCGTCCCGGACCGCGGGGGCGACCTCGTCGTTCGCCGTCACGCCGCTGGGCTGCTTCAAGATGCCGTTCCAGGCGGCGGTCCACCTCTTCCGGGACCTTCTCCCGCATGCGCTCGATCCGCTGGTGCAGGGCCTCGATTTCGGCGTCGAGCTGCCGGTTCACGCCTTGCCTGATCCGCTCGCGCGCCCCCTCACGCTCGGCCTCGCCAACGGCGGCGTGATAGGCATCGACGAATTCACGTACCCTGGGCGATGCCACGGCCAGATCCGCTTCGGCACCGATCAGGTCCACCACCCGGTTCTCGATCCGCTCCGCGCGCTCATTCTCCAACATGCCGACGTATGCCGTGAGCACGTCGATTTCGAGCCGCACGTTGTCCGCCACCAGTTCCCGTGTCTTTTGCCGAGCAGCATCGAAGAGGGCTGAATCGGGCGGCTCCCGTCTGAGCGTGTGCAGGCCACGCCGAATCCTGAACTCGTTCTCGGCCAGCTTCTGCATGATGCCGCCGATTTCGGGATTGCGCTGGTACACGCGGCGAAGATGCCGCAAGCGCGGGGCGTGTTCTTCCAACCTGGCTCGGAAACGCCCTGGATTCCGTCGGCGAAGGCCTTCCAGCGCCTTGTGGATATGCGGTAAACGCTCCTGAGCAAAGGCCAGCAACTCCTCTTCCTCGCCGGGGCGTAACGGACCGTGATCCCGCGGCCCCAGATGAAAGAAATGCCGCCCCCTGCCCATTCGGTGTCCGGCGCGGAAAGGCCGGCTGTGGGGCTGGCACCCTTTGTCGCGACCGGCCTTGTCGGGGCGTTCACCGCGGGCTGCACTTTCGTCCCGGCTGGCCTTGCGTTCCCGCTCGGACGGGCGCTCCTGGGCATCCGCCGGCCGGGCCGCGCACAACCACGCCGCCGCCAGCACCGCGATCCAGCCTATTGTGTAGACCGACCGGTTCACAATATCACCCGTTCGCAGTAGATAACCGTGCGCAATCTTGGGCCAACTCGGTGATCGTAAGGCCGCGCGGGCTGAAGCCCGCGGCTCTTCGTTGTCGCACAAATGCGCACGGTCATTTAGAGGTCCTCAAAGTGCCCGAACGATTGGTCCAGGCTGTCAAAGAGATCGTCGAGCTCGACGTCTTCGCCCAAGCCGTTGCCGAACCCGTCGCCGATCCACCCGCCGTCCAACAAGCTCGTGACACGCCGGCTCGACTCATCCCAAGCCGCGGCCCATTCGTCCAGGGTCGCCTCGGAGCTCAACCAGCCGACGGGTCGAGGCAGCCCCGACATGGTAGCCAATCCAACCGCCAGCATGATAGCGGCCGCCACGCCGATCCCGCTCCGGAGCACCCGCAACGTGCGGTGATAGCGGGCAGCGCGTGCCGCCTCGCGGGCGACAGCGGCCTTGATGCGTCCGACGCACTCGCGGCGCGGCGATACGGGAGGCAACTCACGCAGCAACCCCATCTCACGCTCGACCGTTCGCTCGAGTTTGTCCATCTCGCCACTCATCATACCATTGCTCTGTTACGCATCGCTTGATGGGTGGCACGG
>JAGMDK010000381.1 GCA_023128695.1 Phycisphaerae bacterium | reverse complement strand
CACTGCTCTTGAGCAGTGTTTCTTAACGATCTCGGTGTACTCGGTGAAGCTAAGCACTGCTCAAGAGCAGTGGCACACATTCGATGGGTGGCACGGCCGTGTCGGCCGTGAATACCTGCGAATTGTACACGGCTGACACAGCCGTGCCACCCATCAAGCGATGCGTAATGGAGCACTAGTCAGGCACCCCGCTCCGCCTTCGATGGCGTGCACAGCAGTTGTTCGCGGATCGCCGCCAGGAGAACCTCCGGCTCACTCATCCGGCCGGGGCCGACGGTGCCGCAGGCCAGCCGGCCTTCCTCCGGGCCGATCAGCAGGATGCCGTTGTCGCTCAGAAAGGTCACGTTGCGCTGCACCGCCGGATGCTGCCACATGCGGGCGTTCATTGCGGGGGCCAGCAGCACGGGGCAGTCCGCGCCGAGCAGCAGCGTGCTGACCAGGTCGTCGGCGATGCCGCCGGCTAGTTTGCCGATGATGTTCGCCGTCGCGGGCGCGACCACGAGCAGGTCCGCCGACTCGCTTGGGCGGATGTGATCCAGGGCCCCCGGATCGGTTCCCCGCCACATGCTCTTCAGCACGGGCCGGCCGGTCAGGGCCCGGAAGGTGGTCGGGCCGACGAACCGCCGGCCGCCGCGCGTCATCGCCACCGTCACCCCGCAGCCTTCCTGGACCAGCTTGGAAACCAGAGCGGCGGTCTTGTAAGCAGCGATCCCCCCGCACACGCAGAGCACCACCTCGTAACCCGTCAGCGGGTTGCTGCCTGTCTGGTCGGTTGTCATCTCGGGACACGCCGCGCGGGCTGAAGCCCGCGGCTCTTCGTCCTCGTGTATGTGCCACTGCTCTTGAGCAGTGTCTTCTCTGACCGTCGGTTGCTCGGGCACTGCTCAAGAGCAGTGGCACACGACCCAATTCGATGAGCGTAAGGCCGCGCGGGCTGAAGCCCGCGGCTCTTCTTTCTCGCACGATCGCGTACGGTCATTTAGCGTCATTTCAGAAAGGTGTCGGGGGTGGTGACGCCGGACGCCTTGTAGTTGATGTTGATCTTGTCCTGCAAGATCTCCTCGATGACGACCTCCATCGTAGTCCGGCCCCTGGTTTCCACCAGCGGCTGGGCCCCGCGCATCAACTCCAGCCACCGCCGTTGGATCAGGGAGGTCAGTTTGAAGCGTCCGCCGACCTTTTCGATGATGTCATCGTTTCTGAGGGCTTCGATCATTTGTGCATCTCTCGTTCGACAATCTCCATGACCCGCGCTACCGAATCCTCCAGTATATCATTTGTGATGATATATGGATAGTGGCCGCTGGTCCGGGCGAAGGCGATTTCTCCGTCCGCCTCGGCCAGCCGCTTCTGCTGCAACGTCTCCGTTTCGGTCTGCCGACCCTCCAGCCGGGCCTTGAGCGTCTCCATCGTCGGCGGCAGCACGAACACGCGGACCGACTCCGGCATCCGCACGGCGATCTGCGCCCCGCCCTGCACGTCGATCTCCAGAATCACCACCCGCCCCGCCGCGACCGTCTCCTCGATCGGGGCCCACGGCGTCCCATACCACTTTCCCAGGTACACGGCGTGCTCCAGCAACTCGTCGTGCTCAACCATGCGCTGGAACTCCTCTTGCGAGATAAACCGATAATGCTGCCCGTCCACCTCACGCCCCCGCGGCTTGCGGGTCGTGACCGATACCGACCATTGGCTGTCGGGAATGCGTTTTAGCAGCTCGTCGCAGATCGAGGTCTTCCCCGCCCCCGACGGCCCGCTGATAACCACCAGGACTCCACGTTTTGTCTCGCTCATGGCTCGGCTGTTGCTGCTCATGGCTCGGAGTATGCTCGATAACCGCCGATGCATCCAGTCGCGGTCCATTCGGGACAGAGCCCGGGTGCTACATTTGCTGTGTGGCACCGGCTTCCAGCCGGTGGGCGTCCGGGACAGAGCCCGGGCGCTACATTTGCTGCGGGCGGACGCCGCGCGGCGTATCAGTGTCTGTATTCTGTATCCTATATTCTGTATTCTTAGAGCCTTCTTTCGAGCGCGGCGGCCGCGTCGTCGCCGGCCAGTTCGCGGGCCAGGGCGATGGGATCGCCGCCGACGGTGCGCAGGTTTCTCGCGAAAAGGACCGTATTCCCCGCACGCGGTCCGACCATCACGATCACGATGCGGAAGGCTTCCTCGAACTTCCGCCGCGCCCCGTCCAGATTGCCCTGGGCCTGAAGCACGCCGCCGATGTTGTTGACGTCTCTGGCGACATTGGGGTGGTTGTCGCCGAAGGCAGCGCGGTCGATCCGTTCGGCTTCACGTAAGCACTCCAACGCCCTGTCCAGGTCGCCCTGGTCCTGAAGCACGCGGCCGATGTTGTTGACGTCTCTTGCGACATTGTGGTGTTTGTCGCCGAAGGCGGCGCGGTCGATCCGTTCGGCTTCCCGGAAGCACTGCATGGCACCGTCCAGGTCGCCCTGGTCCTGAAGCACGCTGCCGATGTTGTTGACGCGGAGGGCGACCTTGGGGTGGTTTTCGCCGAAGGCAGCCCGGCCGAGCCGTTCGGCTTCACGGTAGCACTTCAACGCACCGTCCAGGTCGCCCTGGGCCTTCAGCACGCTGCCGATGTTGTTGACGCGGATGGCGACCTTGGGGTGGTTGTCGCCGAAGGCGGCGCGGTCGATCCGTTCGGCTTCCCGGTAGCACTGCATAGCACCGTCCAGGTCACCCTGGTCATGGAGCACGCTGCCGATGTTGTTGACGCGGATGGCGACATGTGGGTGGTTGTCGCCGAAGGCGGCGCGGTCGATCCGTTCGGCTTCCCGGTAGCACGCCAGCGCCCCGTCCAGATCACCCTTGGTCCTCAGGACTACGCCGATGTTGTTGACGTCTGTGGCAACATCGGGATGGTTGTCGCCGAAGGCGGCGCGGTCGATCCGTTCGGCTTCCCGGTAGCACGCCAGCGCACCATCCAGGTCGCCCTGGTCCTTCAGCACGACGCCGATGTTGTTGATGCTGGTGGCGACCTTGGGGTGGTTGTCGCCGAAGGCGGCGCGGTCGATCCGTTCTGCCTCACGGAAGTACTTCAGCGCACCATCCAACTCACCCTTGGCAGTTAGCACACCACCGATATTGTTGATATCTGTTGCCACATTGGGGTGGTTGTCGCCGAAGGCGGCGCGATCGATCCGTTCTGCTTCTCGATAATGCTCCAGAGCTTTGTCCAAGTTGCCTAGAGCCATATGGACACGACCAATGTTATTAATCGTTTTCGCGATAGTAGGATGGCTTTCACCAAGTAGATCGCGTTGGATGCGTCCCGCTTCCCGTAACCACCTTAGAGCTTCGGCAGTTCGTCCGGTAGCAAACGATGCCGCTCCCAGATTGCTAAGACGCATCGCACGGTCTTTAGCATCAGCAGTTCCTGCCTTGACGTCTATCTCGACCGCTGCATGGAAACTAGTATATGCGTCATTCGGATGTCCCGTATCTTGGAGAATAGTGCCAAGATTATTAAGTATTTCTGCTACATTAGGAAAAGTCACGTCAGTCATGAAGGGGCATAACACTAGGGAAACCAGGAATTTCGAATAGAATTGTGTATTGTTCTCGGCGCCTCGGAGATCGATTCCAACGAATTGTCGTAAGAAGCTTGGAATTTCGGAGTTCTGGCTCTCTGGCAAGAAAACTGGAACGATAGATAAATGCATCCCGCGCGCGGCCACCGCAAGTGCGTTTGATAGCTCGTGTCGATACCATTCGTTGTCGATGTCCTCACCCACGAGAATGAAGACGATCCTCGCTGACTCCAGCGCCCGGCGGAGTTGGGTTTCCCAGTCGAGGGATGGTACCAGTGAGAATTGGTCCATCCAGACAGTGAAACCCAAGCTCGAGAGAGCCTCGTGGATCGTTTGTGCGCGCGCGCGATCCTTTCTGTCGTAGCTCAAGTAGACACTCGTAAACTCATCCGTTGGCTGTGGCATATTACATCGTTTCGTCTTCAATCAATCGGTCCACGATTTTTCGTTGGCCGTCGATCAGAATGTTCTCACGCAACCCGTACTTTCTCAATCGTTCCAACGAGCGCAGCTTACGTTGGCACCATATTTCAGAAGTCTCCGCCGAGCGGCTGGGGATCGGCCACCGACCAATTGGAAGTCCGCGGATCCCCTGACAGAGCACATGAAACGCATACGCAGAATCGTGCCCCTTGCGGAAGTCCGCCCAGGTGCGAAGATGGAGTAAAGCTGGAACGTTTTGCTTATTAGCCCCCTGAAGCAAGACGGGGATCACGGCGAAACTAGTAGGTCGCTGCGCTTGTTTCGATAGCGCAAGCTCGATTTCGTTGGCAAACCAACGCTGCGGAGACTCTGCACCGATGCACACCGCACAGGCGGCGGCATTCTCGATACCACGGACGATCTCTTGCTGCCAACTCTTCCCGGCTTTGAGCACCCACTTGTCCAGCCATACTCGGAAGCCGGCTTCATCCTCCAATCGGCATGCCAGTTCTCGAACGGCCACTGCATCCAAGTATGAGTGAGACAAAAAGACATCAAATGCCTCGTCATCTTCGAAACAAGCGCTAGGAACGTGGACTGCGTTCACAGGTTCGTACGACATACGCGCGCCTGATGCAGTGGCTTTGGGCACTTCCCCCAGGATGGGCTTCTCCGTCGGCGGAATGCCGAACAGATGATCGAGCAGCTCCTCGTATTGCTCCTCGGCGGGCAGCCGATAGTGCGTCGCGCCGCCGAGCGGCTTGGGAATCCACTGCTTGTCGTCATCATCGTAGAGAATGGGGATGAACTTCGTGTTCAGCGACTCGGCGTCGTAGAGGTGCTGATAGATGATCACGCTTTCCCAGCGCACGCCGAGGCCGCGGCCGGGCTTTTCGCGGCCCGTGCAGCGTTTGTTGTAGGTCTCGGTGCAGACGACCAGGATGTAGTCCGCCTGCTCGATCGAGCGGTCCATCCAGCGCGGCCAGCCCTCCGGCGGCGAGCGGTAATACTGATCCAGCTCACAATCCACCCCGTCGATTCGCAGGCGGTCGGCCAAATCCAACACCCGCGCGCGATGCTCCGCGTCGTCCTGGCTATAGCTGATAAAAACCTTCGGCGGCTGCGTCGACATCCGGCACCCCATTTTGCGTGAGCATAATCCCAGCCGCCATGGCGTGCCACTGCTCAAGAGCAGTGGCACACGGCCGGAGCGCGACGGGTGGCACGGCCGTGTCGGCCGTGAATACATGCGATCCGCACACGGCTGACACAGCCGTGCCACCCTCCAATCAGTCCCCCGCCGTGAATACCACGGCTGACACAGCCGTGCCACACAGCCGCGGGGGTTTACACATCGCCGCGTGGACGAGCCTGGAACCCTCGCTTGCGCTTCGGACTCGGACGGAGCGCGGCTAAAGACGCTTACCCTGCACCCTTCACGCCCGACGGCTTGGCCGGCTGCTCCTGCCCGGGCTTTTTCTCCGGCGGCGGCACCCGCCGGTGTAGCCGGCTCGCCGGGATGTGCCGCTTGATCGGGACCTCCAGCTTCGCGAACTCCCCGGACTCCTCGTCCGTGAAGATCTCCAACAATGCTCCCTCCACGGGAATATCCTCGAAGGCCGGCAGGGTTACGTTGAGGCGGTGTGACAGCAGCGAGGCCCCCGCGGGCAATTCCCGCGGCGGCTGAAGCTCCCAGGTGAGCGTAGCGAGACTCGACTTGACCCCCGTGATCTTGATCGGCGTATCCTTGCGATATTGGATAACCAGGGCGCGCGGAGTCGGCTTATTCATCCTCGGCGAGACGTAGAGCGGCGAGGGCGTGACGAAGACGCGCGGCTGCGCGCGGGCATATAAACGCACCATGAGCGTCGGCAAGTCCTTCAGATCGGTTTCCAACACCACCGTCGCGTTGTTGATGCCCAGTTTCAACGGCGGCTTCGTCGTTACGTTCAAATCGTACTCCAGGCCCTTGCTGATCTCCTTGAACTCGACCTCGAAGGGGCCGAAATCCTGCCCCTCCTTGAGCTTGAGATGCACCGGCTTGTCGTAATTGTTTCGCAGCTTCATCGTTTGGGTTTCGGTGGAATCCAGCTCCAGCCCCCGGAAGGTCACTTTCCGGGCCGGGTTGAGCTCAAAGACCGGCTTGATGCACCCCCGGACCTGGATCACCGCGCGGGGCCGCGTCGGATCGTTGGTCGCCACCGTGACCCTTTTGCGAGTATGCCCGAGGCGCGACGTTCTGTAGCTGATCGAGAACGTGCCTGATTCGCCCGGCGCAAGCGGCGATTTCGGCTTACTCACCACGGTGCAGCCGCAGGAAGCCAACACACTCACCGTGAGCGGCTGCTTGCCCGTGTTCTTGACGGTAAACTCGCGTTTGATCGGTGCGCCTTCCCAGACCTCCCCGAAATCGAACTCGGGCGGGCTAACCTCCACCCGCGGGCCGTCGGGATCCACCGGCTGCGCCGCGGCGGGCCGGCCGGCGGGCGTCGGCCGACTCGTCGGAGGCGCGGGCTTTTTCGTACCAATCCCGGCTTGCGCCCAGG
>JAGMDK010000380.1 GCA_023128695.1 Phycisphaerae bacterium | reverse complement strand
AGCGCGCAACCTCCACGCTGTAGCGACCGGGCCCCGTACCGGTCGAAATGTAGCGGCCGGGCCCCGTACCGGACGTCGTGCGAAAGCCTCTAACCGGAAATGGCACCAGCATCATTGGCCCCTGCGAGGCGATTCCCACAAATGTGGGTAACAGCAAGCTCAAGAGCAGTGGCACACTAACCCGTCAATTGAGGGTTGACGGAGCACGAGTAACCAACAACTAACAACTAACAACACCCTAGATAACCGAGATCAGCGAGAATTACAAAATGCCCAATCCTTTGGAACAACATTTCGAGCGCTGGAAAAGCGAGACGCTGGCCAAGGCGAGCGCGAAGATGCCCGAGCGGCCGGAGCGGACGATAACCGTCTCCGGCCGACCGATCGATACAATCTATGTACCGCATGTACAAGATGAGGCCGCCTGCCGGGATTATCTCGACCGCCTCGGCTTCCCCGGCGAGTATCCCTTCACCCGCGGCGTGCAGCCGACCATGTATCGCTCACGCTTCTGGACAATGCGGCAGTACGCCGGCTTCGCCACGGCGGAAGAGACCAATCAGCGCTATCGCTTCCTGCTGGAGCACGGGCAGACCGGGCTGAGCGTGGCGTTCGACCTGCCCACGCAGATCGGGTACGACAGCAACCACCCGCTGGCGGCCGGCGAAGTCGGCAAGGTCGGCGTGGCGATCGACACCCTGGCCGACATGGAGTTGCTCTTCGAATCCATCCCGCTCGACCAGGTCTCAACCTCGATGACGATCAACTCGCCGGCGGCGGTGCTGCTGGCGATGTACATCGCGGTCGGCGCCAAGCAAGGAGTATCGCCGGAGCAGCTCACGGGCACGATCCAGAACGACGTGCTCAAGGAATACATTGCCCGCGGCACGCACATTTTTCCGCCGGCGCCGTCGCTGCGGCTGATCACCGACATTTTCGCCTACGCCGCCGAGCGTCTGCCGCGTTTTAACACGATCAGCGTCAGCGGCTATCACATGCGCGAGGCGGGGGCGACCGCGGAGCAGGAGATCGGCTTCACGCTCGCGGACGGCATCGCGTATGTCGAGGCCGCCGTCCGGGTGGGGCTTGACGTCGACAAATTCGCACCGCGGATGGCGTTTTTCTTCGGCGCGATGACGGATGTACTGGAAGAGGTGGCCAAGTTCCGCGCCGCCCGCCGACTGTGGGCCCGGATCGTGAAAGAGCGCTTTGGGGCCAAGAACCCACGCAGCGGGATGCTCCGCTTCCACACGCAGACCTGCGGCGCGACGCTGACCGCTCAGCAGATAGACAACAACGTGGTGCGTGTGGCGCTCCAGGCCCTGGCCGCCGTCCTGGGCGGGACGCAGTCGCTGCACACCAACAGCCGGGATGAAGCCCTGGCCCTGCCGACCGAGGAGGCGGTCCAGCTCGCGCTGCGAACGCAGCAGATCATCGCCCACGAATCGGGCGTGGCCCAGAGCGTGGACCCCTTGGCCGGCAGTTACTACGTCGAGCGGCTCACAGACCAGATCGAAGCGGCGGCCGAAGAGTACATTAAGAAGATCGACGAAATGGGTGGGATGATTCGGGCCATCGAACAACACTATCCGCAGAGCGAGATCGAGCAATCGTCGTACCGCTACCAACAGGAAATCGAGCGCGGCGAACGCGTCATCGTCGGCGTCAATCGCCATGTAACAGAGCAAGACACGCAGCCGGAACTCCTGACCATCAGCACCGAAGCAACCCAGCAACAGCTCGAGCGGCTGAACAAGGTCCGCGCCAAACGCGACGCGGCGGCCGTCACTCGCGCCCTCGACGCGCTCGAAGAGGGTGCGAGAAGGGATTCTCGCACCAGCGAAGCTGCGGGAAAGGATTCTCGCACCAGCGACGGGGATTCTCGCGACAGCAACGCACACGGCACCAGCGGCGATGGCAACAACGGCGACGGCAACCTGATGCCCTTAATTCTCGACGCCGTCCAGGCCTATGCCACCATCGGCGAGATTTGCGACCGCCTGCGAAAGGTGTTCGGCGAGTACGAGGAGAGCATAATGTAGCGATCAGCTAGTCAGCTTTCAGCGATCAGCAGTTAGCTTTCAGCGGTCAGCTTTCAGCGATCAGCAGTTAGCTTTCAGCGATCAGCAGTTAGCTTTCAGCGGTCAGCTTTCAGCGATCAGCAGTTAGCTTTTAGCGATCAGCAGTCAGCTTTCAGCGGAAAGCTGAATGCTGAGTTATTCAGCCCCTGAAAGGGGCGTCGGAATAAAGCCCAGGGCGAGCGCAGCGAGCCCTGGGTTAAGGGCTGGCGTAATGACGAGCCCCCGAAGGGGGCGACGGAAACGACCCGTTTATGTAAGAAGTCCAGCGTATGCCATAATCATATTGCCATCTTATTTACCATCTCGTCTTTTCCACGAAAGGCCGACGACAATTGTTACACAACGGCGTCCGCGCGCGAACGCACGAATACCTGGGCGGCGCCGTGCGAAACGAAAACGGTATTGCCCTCGTCGTGAACGGGACGGCGGACCGCGTGCACATTCTGGCTCGCTTACGCCAGGACAAGGCGATTTCGGATATCCTGCGGAACATCAAGTCCAATTCGTCGGGTTGGATTCACAAGACCTTTCCAGGCCTGCCTACATTTGCCTGGCAGGCCGGATATGGGGCATTCACGGTCAGTCGCCCCTTCCGGGGCTCAGATGAATACGCTTCGCATACCCAGGGCTCGCTGCGCTTCGCCCTGGGCTTTATTCCGGCACCCCCTTCGGGGGCTGAGGCATGTAGTTGTGTCAGGTTGGCCTTGCACCCAACGATTCCAATAAACGGTGAGCGATACTCATGCTACAATAGTGACAGCTGACAGCCGATTGCTGAGTGCTGATAGCTGAAAGCTGAGAGCTGAGAGCTAATCCCAATGCAACCACCATCCAAAATCGACCACTTCGGCATCGCCGTTCAGTCCATTGAGGAAGCGAGCCGGTTCTACCGCGATGCCCTGGGGCTGGAGCCCGGCGGAATCGAGGAAGTTCCCGAGCAGAAGGTACGGGTCGCATTCTTCCCGCTCGGCGAGGTTCGGATCGAGCTGCTCGAACCGACCGCCGCCGACAGCCCGATCGCTCGGTTCCTGGAAAAGCGCGGACCGGGTCTGCACCACGTGGCCTACCTTGTCGACGACCTGCCCGCCACGCTGGCGGCCCTCAAGTCCGCCGGCGTCCGGCTGATCGACGAAACCCCCCGCGCCGGCGCCCACGGCATGAAAATCGCCTTCGCCCACCCCAAAAGCACCGCCGGCGTGCTAACCGAGTTTTGTCAACCGACACGATGATATACAGCGCAACGCCGGGTGCCACTGCTCTGTGAGCAGTGCTGTTCGTACGCGGCGTGTTGTGGCATGGCCAAGCGCAGCGCGGCCATGCTCATAGGAACCCGGACCATGCCTGCGCCACGGCTCAAAGCCGCTGGCTTGGGCATGCCACACACCACACACTATTTCGGCAAAGCCACCGGCCGCCGGCAAATGTGGCCGGGATTGGTGCGTCCGGGGCGCACCTTACACGGCTACGCAACACTCAGAGCGCGCGAAGCGCGCACGTCCGATAACCTGCGCATGTCGCAAAAAGAAGAAAACAGTGGACGTTGCCGGTCGCCGGATCGCTCCGAACGACGAGGCGCCCTCGCGGGCGTGCTCGAGAATGTGCTGACAACTAGATACTAGAAACAAGATCGGCCTGGCGGCCTAACTAGAAACTAGAAATCGGCTCTAAACACCAACTCTAGTCTCTAGTTTCCAGTCTCTAGTTTCTAGAAATCCTCTAGAAAGGAGGTGATCCAGCCGCAGGTTCCCCTACGGCTACCTTGTTACGACTTAGTCC
>JAGMDK010000038.1 GCA_023128695.1 Phycisphaerae bacterium | reverse complement strand
CGGAGGGCGGGCGAACGGGGTGGGGCACCCTCTCGTCTTTTAGCTGATCGCTGATTGCTGACCGCTGATTGCTGATTGCTGATTGCTGACCGCTGATTGCTGACCGCTGAATGCTTGCCAACTTACGGACAAGTTGTGTTCATGATCGCGACGAGCGGATCGATATCGCGCCAATTGACGGTGCCGTCGCCACTCACGTCGTTGTTGACGAAGGGGCAGGCGGGGTCGCCGGGAGCGAACATGTCGCCCCAAGCCACGTAGTTATCGTTCATCGCCGCGACGAAGTAATCGATGTCGCGCCAATCGATGGCGCCGTCGCAGTTGCTGTCGCCGGGGCAGGCCGGCGTGAGATAGTAGGTTTGCCAACGGCCGTTCGGCACGTCGAGCTCGAGGCGGTGCCACTCGTTGTCGCTCCAGGGTTCGATGGTGGCGTTGGGGCCGTTGAAGCGGAAGTCCTGCCCGACGTTGATCTCCCAGTCGCCGGCGGCGCGGAACTTGAACTCGTGGAGGCCGGCGGTGGGCAGCAGGCTGTCGACCTGATAGAGTCCGTCCCCCGCGTCAAACATCAGGATGGCGTTGTCGCCCCAGTTGGTCCAGTCGCCGGCGATGTCCCAGTCAGTGTAGCTGCTCCAGCCGACGCGGTTCTCCGGGGGGTTCCATCCGTCGCCCGCGACGCCGGGCAGAAAGTGGAACGTTATTTCGCCGGCGATGTAGCGGCCGCGGACGTTGCCGGGGGGATAACTTTCACTCCAGTCAAAGTTGGAGATCTTCCAGTCGAAGGTCTCACCGACGGGCTGAGCGGACATGTCGATCGGCAGGGAGTAGGTTCCGTCCCCGTCGTCGTTCATTTCGTCGTCGGTACCCCAGCCGTTGAAATCACCCTTGACATACCAGCCGCTTTGGCCCATGGCACTGCCGACGAAAAACCCGGCGAGCAGCAGAATTGCAAGCGGAATCCTCATTTGATCTCTCCTTCGTAAATTGCCTCTTTTCTCTCTTCAGGGAGGGCGCCGGGCCGCGTTGCCCGGCGCTCTCCACGTTTCGTCCAAGTGTGCCGACTACGGGCAGGTCGTATTCATCACCGCCACGAACGGATCGATGTCGCGCCAGTTGGCGGTGCCGTCTTCGTTGACATCGTTGTTGGCGAACAGGCAACTGGGCGTGCCGGGGAGGAACATGGCTTCCCAGGCCGTCTCGTTGTCGTTCTGGGCCGCGACGAAGTAGTCGATGTCACGCCAGTTGATCTCGCCGTCGCAGTTGCTGTCGCCGAGACAGATCGGCGGGGCGGCCGGGATGACCTCGACCTTAATGAGCCCGGCTGTCGGGTTGACCGTGAGCCGAAGCGTGTCCGTGTCGGCGTCGATCGTGATCTCGGCGTTGTCCGCGTTCACGCTACGGCCGTTGGCACCGACCGCGTCCCAGGTGTCGTAGACGGTACACTTGCCCCAATACATGGCGGCCGGAATCCCGGTGGCTTCCCACATCCAGATGCCGGGCTCGGTCTCCGTCATCACCGTGACGTCACTGTCGGGATCCCAATCGAAGCCGCCGACCTCGGACTGGAAGCTGCCGACGGCCACCCAATCGGTGCGGGTCAGGCTCACGCCGATGCGGTTGAAGGTCGGCAACCACTCGTCGCCTTCATAGTAATGTGTGTCATAGGTAATCGTGATCTCGCCGAACTCGTCAACCGAGCCGAAGCTGTTGCCGGAGGTTGGCAGGCATCCGTTCCAAGTGACGCCGTCGGTGATCTTGAACAGCTCGACGTTGTCGGGCGTCAGACCGGTGACGGTGGCGGTCCAGATGCCCTCGTTCGGCGGGTCCATCTCCGTCATCGGCGTGCCGTCCACCGCCCAGCCGTTGAGCGTGCCGGCCACGTGCGGCGAGGGGAGATAGCAGAACTCGGGGCACTCGGTATCAATGCCGAAGAAGTTGCCGTTCTGGTCCCAGCACTCCTGCTGCCGCATGATGTAGCAATCTTGACCGATGCAGCAGGCGCCGGTGCCACAGGGGTCGGGGTCGTCGTCGCAATGAGTGTAATTGCCGGCGTAGTCGCCGCCCAAACCCTCCGGCGGATCGGCCTCACAGTACTTTTGGGTGGTGAAGACGCAGGGCGGGTCACCGTCTACGCAGCACGCTCCGCGGACCTCGATTAGGCAGGGGCAGCCGGCGCAATCTTCGCCGGCGGTCCAGGTGCCGGCGGCGGTCAAGCAGTCGGCCTCGCTCATAACCTCGCACAGGCCGCTATAGCCGTCATCGATGCAGCAGCGGCCGGAGGGGATCGTGTCGCAGGGATTGCCGTCGCAATTCGTGTTATCGCCCAAGTATGTGCCGCCGCAACCTGCCTGCGTGGTGATAGTGCAAATCTCGCCGACACAGCAGGCCCCAACGGGCTCGTCCGTGAGGGAAACCGTGAAAGGCGAATGGAACATGAACATGACATCGGTGAAATCGACCAGGCGGACGTCGGTCCAGTAATCGTCTTCCATTCCGCCGGCAATGTTCCCGAGCAGAATCCCACCCAGACCGCCGAGGACTTGGTTCGAGACAGAGGAGCCGTCACTGCTGCCGATGAACGCGACGATGCTGATCTCGGCACCGGCGGGGCTGTCGAGTGCCGAGAGCGGGATGGCGAGCTCGAAGCCGGTGGTCACGCCGGCACCGTAATCGGCGTCGAAGCCGCCGGAGACGCCCGCGACGTTGCGGTTGTCGAGCGCGACCTGAATGGCGGGCGGGTCGGGGTCGCCGCCGGTAAGCGTGATTTCGCCGCCGCAGACGAACTCGCCCGCGCCGACGTACCAGCCCTCGGGCGTCGGGGCGTTGACATCGTCATACAGTTCGGCGAAGTCGGCGTAGACCATTACCGGGTCGCCGACTCCGTTGACCGAGAGCCAAAAATCGGCTTCGAATCCGCTCTTGAACTTGAGCCCTGGTCCTTCGGCGCCCGGTCCCAGGCGGAGTAGGACACCCTTGTCCGGATTGTTCGCGTCAAGCTGCTGCTGGCCGTAGGCGCGGGTGTCGAAGAAGACATGGAGGCGGTTGCCGCTGGTCTCGAAGTTGCCCGCGAAGGTCAGGTACAACGTGTCGCCGTAAACGACGCCGTAGGCCGAATCGAGCTCCGAGCCGGCGGCGAAATTCGGCCGGCCGATGTTGGAATCGCCGTAGCCGGTCTGCCCGTCCTGGACGATGAGTGGGGTGGGCTCGTCGTTGGGCTCGAAGCCGGTGACGGCTCCGTAGAGCGGCTCGTCGGCGTCGCCGTCCAGCACCGGCTGGGCCAGGGCCGGCATCGTCAGCAGCAGGACCAATCCCATTGTTGCACAACATACACTTTTCATTTCGTTGCTCTTCCTTTCCGTACTCTGTGAGCCAGAAACCTTGTTTACACGTGGACCGCACACAACCTCCCCCTCACCCTCATGGTCACGATAAGAACTGACGTACCAACAGCATAAAGTGGACCACGACAGCGATAAGGAGAAATGTGTTGGCGTCCTTATCCCAACTCCAACTCCGCTCGCCTGATACCCTCGGCGTCACTCAGACACCAGGGCAGCTTCTTAATCAATGTCCTCTATCTCCCATTCATTAAAATAACGGCCTGACCACGCAGTGTCAAGGTTTACGGCGGGCGACTTGGGGGGCGTCAGGAAAGTGGGTAACCGGTGGGGCGGCCCTCCGCGGCCG
>JAGMDK010000379.1 GCA_023128695.1 Phycisphaerae bacterium | reverse complement strand
CAAGGCTCCCGACGGCCGGTACGGAGCCCGGCCGCTACTTTTCCTGAGTTCGCACCACCAGTTATTGGTACAATAACCTCCGCGTATGTTCCCGGCCGGCCGGGACGGCGGCACGAGACCAGTAACGGTGACAGAACATGTCCTTCAGAAAGTTCGGCTCACACGAAAGGATGGAAGAGTGGTCGCGCAAGATCCATGACATCATGGACGAAATGCGCACCCGCATCTTTGTTGAATACCGCGTCTCCGGCACCTGGCAGCCGCGCGTGAATCTGTATGAAAGCCGCGCGGCGCTGCACCTGTGCGTCGAAATGGCCGGCCTGGAACCGAATGCCCTCAGAGTGGAATGCCTGGACGCGACCCACGTGCGCATTACGGGCCAGCGCGGCCGGCCCTACGCCCCGGGGCTGGATTCGCCGTTCAGTGTGGAAGCGATGGAGATCGACGAAGGCGCGTTCGCGCGCGAGATTGACCTGCCGGACCCGGTGGACGTCGGCGCCGCCGAGATAACCTACGACCGAGGATTCCTATGGATCACACTCCCGAAGACCACGACCTGAAGGCTCCTCAGCCGGACGGGAAAGAGGATCCCGCGGCCCAGCCGCCGGAGCCCGGCCAGTCGCCCGGCGGCGAAGCGGTAGTCCAAAAGCCCGCGATCCCGCGTGAGCTGCCGGTGCTGCCGATCCGTGAGGTGGTGGTGTTCCCGGGGACGGTGGTACCGCTGACGATCGGGCGGGAGAAGTCCAAGCGGCTGATCGACGCCGTGCTGGCGGGGAACAAGCTGCTGGCGATCTGCACGCAGCGCCGTTCCGACGTGGAGGACCCCGGGCTCGACGACATCTACCGCATCGGGACGGCCGCCAACGTGCTCAAGCTGCTGCGTATGCCCGACGGGAGCAACAGCCTGTTGGTGCACGGACTGGTCCGGGTGGGGCTCGAAGACCTGGTGAGCACCGACCCCTATTGGCGGGCCGTCGTCAATGCCCACGAAGACGAAACCCCGGACACGCTCGAAATCAACGCCCTCGCCCACAGTGCCCGCCAGACCGCCGAGCAGGTGATCGAGCTGAGCCCGAACGTCCCCGACGAGGCCCGCCTGGTGCTCGACAACATCGAGCAGCCCGGACCGCTGGCGGATTTCCTCGCCGCCAACCTCTCGCTCGGCGTGCCGCAGAAACAGGAATTACTGGAGACGTTTGACATCGTCGACCGGCTACGCAAGGTCAACGCGACGCTGAACAACCAACTCGAGGTGCTCCAGCTCTCGCACAAAATCCAGACCGACGTCCGTTCGCAGATCGACAAGTCGCAACGCGAGTATTACCTGCAACAGCAGCTCAAGGCGATTCAGAAGGAGCTCGGCGAAACCGACAGCCGGACCGCCGAACTGGAGGATCTCCGCCAGCAGATCGACGAAGCCCAAATGCCCGAGCCCGTGCTCAAGGAAGCTGAGCGCGAGTTCCGCCGGCTCGAACGCATTTCCCCGGCCTCACCCGAGAACGGCGTCATCCGCGATTACCTCGACTGGCTTTGCCAAATGCCCTGGCAGCGCCAGACGACCGACAACCTCGACCTCAAACGCGCCGAAGAGATTCTCGAAGCCGATCACTACGGGCTCAAGAAGATCAAGCGGCGGATTCTGGAATACCTCGCGGTCCGCAAGCTGAAGCCGGACGGGAAGGGCCCGATTCTATGCTTCGTGGGGCCGCCGGGCGTGGGCAAGACATCGCTCGGCCAGAGCATCGCCCGGGCGCTCGAACGCAAATTCATCCGCATTTCGCTCGGGGGCGTGCGCGACGAGGCGGACATCCGCGGGCATCGGCGGACCTACATCGGCGCCATCCCCGGCCGGATCATCCAGGAGATTCGCAAGGCCGACTCGTGCAACCCTCTCATGATGCTCGACGAGCTCGACAAGGTGGGGGCCGATTTTCGGGGGGACCCGGCTTCCGGGCTGCTCGAAGTGCTCGACCCGCAGCAAAACCACAACTTCACGGACCACTACCTCGGCGTCCCGTTCGACCTCTCAAAGGTGCTGTTCATCGGAACGGCCAACCAGATGGACCCGGTCGCGCCCGCGCTGCGCGACCGGATGGAAGTCATCGAGCTGAGCGGCTATACCAACGCCGAAAAGCTTGAGATCGCGAAGCGCTACCTCGTGCAGCGGCAACTCGAAGAAAATGGGTTGGGCAATCGGAAGATCAAGTTCTCGGATGACGCCCTCCGCGCCGTGATCGAGTCGTACACGCGTGAGGCGGGAGTGCGCAACCTGGAGCGCAGCATCGGCACGGTGCTCCGCGGCGTCGCCGCGAAAGTGGCCCGCGACGAAAAGATCCGTCGGACAATCAAACTGGACGACCTCGAGGAATATCTGGGCCAGCCCAAGTTCGAGCTTGAACATGCCCTGCGCCAGCCCATCCCCGGCGTGGTGACCGGCTTGGCATACACGCCCGTCGGCGGCGATATCATCTTCATCGAAGCGGCCCAAATGCCGGGCAGCGGAGCCTTCACGCTCACCGGGCAGATCGGGGACGTGATGCGCGAGTCGGCCCAGGCGGCCCTGTCGCTGCTGCGGTCGCGCGCCCGGGACTGGAAAATCCCGCTCTCGTCGATCAAAAAAATCGACCTCCACATCCATGTGCCGGCCGGCGGAATCCCAAAGGACGGCCCCTCGGCCGGGGTCGCAATGCTGACCGCATTGGTCTCGCTGCTGTCGGGACAGGCGGCCGATCCCCATGTGGCGATGACCGGAGAAATTACGCTCCGCGGACGGGTGCTGCCCATCGGCGGGGTCAAGGCGAAGGTGCTGGCGGCGCACCGGGCCGGGATCAAGACCGTCGTCCTCCCGGCCCGCAATGAGCCGGATTTACAAGAAGTGCCCGAGGATGTTCTGGAGGAGATGCGGTTCGTCTTTGTGGAACGGATTGAAGATGTGCTGGCGGCGGCTCTCTCACTGCCGAAGACACGCAAGTCCACTGGGCGAGCAGCACCAAAAGTCAAGCGTAAGACACGGCGAACCAAAACGGAAGCGGGCGGTAGGAGCAGCCGCCGAACAGCGTCGCCCCGACCAGCCAAGCTTGCCGCCGGGCGCTCATCCAAGCGTCCCCCCCGGGCGGCCGCCAAGCGTTGATTGGATTGGACTAGTGCTCTGCCACAACTCAATTGATGGGTTGGTGTGCCACTGCTCTTGAGCAGTGTTTCTTAACGATCTCGGTGTACTCGGTGAAGCTAAGCACTGCTCAAGAGCAGTGGCACACATTCGATCGATACGCAGCCCATCAAATCAACTGTGGCAGAGCACTAGAATGGTCCGGATTGGTTTTTTCATGCTCCGCCGCAATTTGGCTGAGGAATCTTAACCTATTGTCCAGACAAGGATTCCGCTTGAACACGATCCGAAGTTGGCTTATCATAAATGCGAATCAGGCCCGGCGCCGGTTTCGGCGTCGGGGGCGTGGAAACGACAAACACGTTTTGGATTTGAGCGGCTGCCAAGGGCGGCGTGCTGGGGAACGCGATGAAGACGGTAACGAAGAAGGATCTCGTTGATCGCATAGCGGACAAGACCGGCGACAAACGCGTGGTCGTCAAGAAGATCGTGCAGAGCTTCCTGGACGAGATCGTCCAGGAACTCGGCAATGGAAATCGCTTGGAATTTCGCGATTTCGGCGTCTTCGAGATACGCTCACGCGCCGCCCGCGTCGCGCAGAACCCAAAGACCATGGAAAAAGTCTACGTCCCCTCCAAACGAACCGTCAAATTCAAGATCGGGCGGCTGATGAAGCAACGCCTGTTCGAGGAAGATAACGCCGCCCAAAAACAGCCCGTTCAGACCAACCCGGCACCACGCGCGGCCGGCGAGGCGATGTAACTGCCAAACTAGTGCTCTGTCAAGCATCGCTTGATAGGTGGCACGGCTGTGTCAGACGTGTACAAATGGGTGGCACGGCTGTGTCAGCCGTGTACAAGTTGCAGGTATTCACGGCCGATACGGCCGTGCCACCCAGGGATTCACGGCCGACACGGCCGTGCCAC
>JAGMDK010000378.1 GCA_023128695.1 Phycisphaerae bacterium | reverse complement strand
CATCAACGCAACATTGACAGAACACCAGTCAAGCCGCGAAGCACTGCAAGATCAGGCCGGCCACGGTGAAGTAGATCACCAGCCCGCTCGCGTCAACCAGGGTCGCCACGAGCGGGGCCGAGGCGCTGGCCGGGTCGGCCCCGCAACGGCGGAGCAGAAACGGCAGCATCGAACCGGCCAAGGTGCCCCACAGAACCACGCACAGAATGCTCCCCCCCACCGCCGTCGCCATGTGCATCGGCTCGCTGCCCATCCGACTGGAAAACATGTTCCAAAGCAAAGCCGCCAGCACCCCGGCCACGGCCAGGAGCGTGCCCAGCCCGAGACCCATCACGAATTCACGCTTAACCACCCGCC
Source organism: Phycisphaerae bacterium (assembly GCA_023128695.1). Classification (GTDB taxonomy): domain Bacteria; phylum Planctomycetota; class Phycisphaerae; order UBA1845; family Fen-1342; genus JAGMDK01. The sequence goes on along the minus strand of JAGMDK010000378.1, from coordinate 3,563 downwards.
ACCAGTCGCGCAAACGCACCTCATCGAGGGCCATGGCGCGGACCACGAGCGTCGAGGCTTGCGAGCCGGTGTTGCCGCCGCAACTGATGATCAGCGGAATGAACAGGCTCAGCACCACCAGTTTCCTGAGCTCTTCCTCATAGCGGCCCATCGCCTCGACGGTGAAAAATCCCAGCAAGAGCAGCAGAATCAGCCAGACCCCACGCTTCCTGAGCATTTCCAGGAACCCGACCTGTAAGTACGGGGCGTCCAGGGCCTCCGTTCCGCCGATCTTCTGCATGTCCTCGGTCGCCTCTTCGTCCACCACGTCGACGATGTCGTCGGCCGTGACGATGCCCTTCATGCAGCCCTCGGCGTCGACCACCGGCAGGCACAGCAAGTCCTCGTGAGCATAGATGCGGCTGACCTCTTCCTGGTCCATGTCTTCCGGGATCGTCACGATCTCCGTCGTCATCAGGTCGCGCAGCTTCTGCTCGGGCGGCGACATCACCAACTCCCGAAACGAGACCACGCCGACCAGACGATCCTCCGCCTCCACCACGTAGCCGTAGTAAATGATCTCCGCGTTTTGGCTCTTCTGCTGGCGTAAGTAGTCGATCGCCTCGGCCGCCGTCATACCGGCTTGCAAGCGGGCATAGCGCGGCGTCATCAGCCCGCCGGCATCGTCCTCATCGTAGGCCAGCAGGGCGACCGTCTCCTCCCGGACCGACGGTTCGAGCAGTCCGAGGATCGCTTCGTGCTCCTCCTCGGGGGCCTCCTGGACGATGTCCGCGACGTCATCCGGCGGCAGCGACCGCAACCAGCGTTGACGGTCGTATTCGGGAATATTGAGGACCAGTTCCGCCGCATCGTGCGCGCTGAGGTGCGAAAAGAACTCTTCCGCGTCCTCCCACGAAAGCATGACGAAGCCTTGCACGCGGTCCTCGTCCGACAGCGCGGGCCACGCCTCGGTCAACTCGACCACCGAAAGGCTGTCAACGTCCGGCGTTGTCATTGCTCACCCTGCTTGTTGATAAAGACTTCGCGGCGTTCCACAAAACCTACCCGGGGTAGGGTCACTCCGGCGTGTCGAAATCCGGCGTGTCCGGGGCATGATACGTGACCCGCGGCAGCCGGCGATCGCGGTCGTAGGGCGGGTCTACATGCTCCGGCATCTCGAAGTCCGGAAACTCTTCCAGCCATTGCCGCCGCTCCTCCTCGTCGGCGTAATACTTGTAGGCCAAGTGGAGGTCCTCTTCACTGCAACTGCCCAGCATGTCGATGTGCCAGGCGGAGTGCTCGTCGCGCGGCAGGTCCTTGATCTCCTCCCGCAACACATCCGCCCAAAGCTGCGTGTACAGTTCGCGGTCGCTCAAGTGATCCGTCTGTTCGAGGAACACGCGTAACGTGGCCAGACGCTCGATCAGCTCCCACAGCTTCGCGGTCAGCTCGGCGTCGGTCAGCTCCTCCGGGGCGGGCAGCTCGAGGCCGGTCGCGAGGAGCTGCTCGAAATGAGACGTCAACGGGGCCCGCTCGTAGTCAAGCACGTGCTGCATGAACTGGTCCGCGACTTCGGGCGGGCAATCGTCGGATATCTCACCCTCCAGCCCGCCGGCTTCGTGCAGCAACTCGTTGAAGCGAATCTTGCGATCAACCGCATCCAATTCATTCGGGTCGTCAATACCCATTTCGTATTCCTCCGAGCCGGTCAAGTAACGCTCCCGACCGTTGTATGAGATGATGAACGCCGAGACGCACACAGAATACCCGGTTGGCGGCCTCATACAAGTCGATGTGCCGGATTCCGTCCGGCGGTCCCGATTCGCTTGACTTGACTCGCTGACATACTATGCTAATGAGCCGTTGCGGTGCCTGATTGCGTCGGGTGGTCCGCGGGGTAGCCGCAACGGCAAGACGTAAGGAGACAAGCATGAAGAAACTGCGTCTCTATGCCGCCGGTCTGGTTGCATTCCTCGTCGGGATGCCCTTCACGGCCAAGGTTTTTGCCGAGGATACGGGTAGCGTTGGTGGCGCCACGGGCAACTTGGTGGATACGCTGATCGACGCGTCGACCGGCTACAGCTAGGAAACGGCTTGGACCGGCTCGTCGGCTTCCGTCAGTCGGCGAGCCAGGTCCTTCCCCCACCGAGCATATCCCCATACGTATTGCGCCGGATCGCGTAATACGATCTTTTCTAGTGCGCGCAGATAACGCTCGGTGATATACCTCACCGGGTCTTTTTTATGCGCCCAGTCGGGGGGTTTAATCGTATCCGTTACCTCGATCTCGAAGCGGAACGAGTTGTCGATTCGCCGCATGCCCGCCACGGCCACCTCCGCGTCGAACCGCCATGCCAGCAGGCCCACCGACCGCACGGCCATGGTCGGCAGCCCGAGAAACGTGACCGGCAACCCGCGCCGCTCGGCGTGATGATCCGCGACAAGCGCGATATTCCCGCCGCTTTCGAGAAGCTGAGGCAGCCGTTCCAGGGCTTGCTCGATCGGGATGAGCTCACAGCCGCTGCGGGCTCGGATTCGTCGCCGATAGGCGTCGAAGCCCGGATTCAGATGTGTGCGATAAACCGCTCCCGCACGCACACCCTGGAATCCGAGGATCAGCGGCAGCAGATCGAACGACCCGTAGTACGCCGTCAGCAGAATCGCCGGCTGTCCGCGGCGTTGGTTTTCCAGCAAATTACTGAGATGGGGCTCAGGGACTCCCTCGGTATAACGTTGATACGTGGTTCGGTGCAGGAATCGCTCGGCCAGCATGAGGTCCGTCAAATTCCAGACGCGATGGACAAACGACTGCTTGGCCACCTGCGAGATCTCTTCAGGGGCAATGCGCTTACCCAACGCGGCCCGGCATTGCGCCTCGCTCCGATCACGAACAGGCGTCATCAGTCGATACAGCAAGCGCGCCAGGAAGCCGCTCAACTGGTACGCTGCTCGCGGACCGACGATTCCGAAAAAGACCGTCAAAAGCCGCCGATGCACGTTATTGAGCCACAGAAACGCGTGAATCAAGAGTTGGCGAAGAGCCGCTGAATTAGCCAAAACCATTTCTCCATCGGCGCTGAGCTGCTGGCTCCGCGTTGCTTGGGTGGCCCATTGCTAAAACGATGTACATATTTAGCGTGCAAACAGCCCCGCTGATCTTACCATATGGCACACCGGTCCGTCCGGTGGTCCGCTGGGGGCTTTGCCCCCAGACCCCCAAGGTTTTTCGCTTTGAGGCCAGAACAGGCGGGGGGGAGCGAGAGCCTGCCGCGCGAGCAGGCTCCCGCGCCTGTCCCGGCACCGGTCCGAGCGCTCGGGTTGCTCCTCAGCGATCGCCAGCAGTGTGATCCGGGCGGGCGGCGAAGCGGCTGGTGTTTCGTCGAGGTCCGGACCGTAGACCTCCTGGACGACGTCGAGGACCGCCTCCGCCTCAAACGGGGAACAATTGAGTCCCTCCCGAATGATGCTCCGGAAGCGCGCCTCCAAGGTTACGTTCCTGTGCCCCTTCAGGGCAGATTCCGCCAAATCGCCGGTGCACAGTCACCGCCGATTCTGTCATGGACCCAGAATCCAGGGGTCTGTGA
>JAGMDK010000377.1 GCA_023128695.1 Phycisphaerae bacterium | reverse complement strand
GCTCCTGAGTGCCCGGAAGCGGCAGCTCAAGCCCCTCTTGCTCGACCAGTCCGTGCTCGCCGGCCTCGGCAACATCTACACCGACGAAGCCCTCTACCGGGCTGGGCTGCATCCGGCTCTGCGGGCCCACCGGCTCACGAACGAGCAGGTGCGCGCATTGCACTCGGCCATCCGATACATCCTCCGCCTCGCGATCCGCCGGCACGGCACCTCGATCGACTGGATCTACCCCGGCGGCTGGATGCAGAAGCATCTGCAAGTCTACGGCCGCGCCGGCGAAGCGTGTCGGCGATGTGGGACCCCGATCGTCGCCCTCCGCGTCGCGCAGCGCGGCACGCACATCTGTCCCGGCTGTCAGCCCCGCGACGGAAAACGGCGAACCACGAAACGCCGGGCGCCGTACCAGCCGTAGGCAGCGAACATGTGTGGCATCGCCGGAATATTGAGTCTGTCGCCCGCTGCGCGTGTCGAGCCCGCCGCGCTCGATACGATGACGGCGCAACTCGTCCATCGCGGCCCGGACGACGAGGGCCGCTATGTCGACCCGCGCGGGCGTTGCGGTTTCGGATTCCGCCGCCTCTCGATCATCGACGTCAGCGGCGGGCATCAGCCGTTGGCCAACGAGAACGAAACCGTCTGGACCGTCTTCAACGGCGAAATCTACAACTTTCGTGAGCTGCGAACCGAACTCGAGCAACAGGGGCACACTTTCGCCACCCGCGCCGACAGCGAGGTCATCGTGCACCTGTACGAAGAGCACGGCGAGGCCTGCTTCGAGCGTCTGGCCGGCATGTTTGCGATCGCCATCTGGGATCAGCGGCGGGGACGTCTGTTGCTGGCCCGCGATCGCTTCGGCAAAAAGCCGCTCACGTATATCTTTCATGCCGGCCGGCTGTACTTTGCCAGTGAGCTGAAGGCCATCCTCGCGCTGCCCGGGCTGCCCCGGGAGCTCGATCCGCAATCATTGCACCGCTACCTTATTTTCCAATACGTGCCCGCGCCGCACTCGATCTACAAGGGCTTCCGAAAGCTGCCGCCCGGTCACGTCCTGACGGTTGACGCCGAGCAGCCCCGCGACGCGCAATCACACGCATATTGGCGACTGGAACAGCGCGTTTTCGACGGCACCTATGAAGACGCCAAGACACGTCTGGGCGAGTTGCTGACGGCGGCCGTCAAAAAACGGCTGGTCGCGGACGTGCCGCTCGGGGCGTTTCTGTCCGGCGGAGTCGATTCTTCGATCGTTGTTGCCCTGATGCGCGAGCTGGGCGTCTCGCCGCTCAGAACTTTCTCGATCGGCTTCCCCGAGGCCCGTTACGATGAGACGGCCTACGCCCGTCAGATTGCCGAGCGCTTCGAGACCGAGCATCACGAGCACATCGTCACGCCGCGGGCCGGCGAAATCCTCGACACGCTTGCGTGGCACTACGACGAACCCTTCGCCGACTCATCGGCGATTCCAACCTATTACGTGTCGCGCTGGACGCGGGAGTCGGTCACGGTGGCTCTCACCGGCGACGCGGGCGACGAGTGCTTCGCCGGCTACGACCGCTACCGGGCCGTGCAGCTCGCCGCCCGGTTTGAAGTGGTGCCCCGTCCGCTTCGCCGGTTGCTTGCGGCCGCCGCTGGTCTGTTCCCGCACAGCCGTCCGCGGACGCTCGGCAACCGGCTTCACCGCTTCGCCTCAGCGTTGGCCCAGCCGCCTGCCCGCCGCTATCTATCGTGGGTTAATATCTTCCCGCCGGAACTGTTGGCTGTCGGCTACCGCGACGAATTCCGCGCATCAATCGACTTCGACGAGCCGCTCGCGTGGTTTGACGGACTCTATGACCCGGCGCCCGGCCCGGCGCCAAACCAGGCCGTCCGCACGGACTTCGCCAGTTACCTGCCGTTTGACCTGTTGACCAAGGTTGACATCGCGTCAATGGCGTGCAGCCTCGAATGCCGCGCGCCCCTGCTCGATCACGAATTGGTGGAGTTCTCGCTCTCGTTGCCGCTGTCCTGGCGGCTCGGCCCGCGCTCTGGCAAGCATATTCTGAAGGATTGGGCCCGCGATCGCTTGCCAAGCGAGGTGCTGCAACGGCCCAAAATGGGTTTCGGCGTTCCGGTGGGGGAGTGGTTCCGTCGCGAGTTACGGGACCTTGTGCGCGAGCGTCTGCTGCTCTCCGACAGCCTTTCCAACCACATTTTTCGTCCGGAATGGCTCCACGAACTGGTCAACTCCCATTTATCAGGACGTGCAAATTACGAGCATCCCCTTTGGACACTCCTGATGCTCGAATTGTGGGCCAACAAGTGGCGGCCGATAGGATTTGGAGCGGACGCCTGATTTTTACCCCCCGCGCGCATCCAGCCGATGCTGGCAATAGACGTTCGACGGGGAAGACGCCGGGTTTCGGTGCCAAGGCAACATCGTCCATGGGCTGACTCCAACTCACGTTCTATCGGCCGGTTTAACCGCGGGACTGGCAGATACGCGGGGTGTACGAATCTGGATAAGCATTCAGCGGTCAGCAATCAGCGATCAGCCGAAAGTCGAGCATATAGCGACCAAATGTCACAAATAACGTGTTATTGA
>JAGMDK010000376.1 GCA_023128695.1 Phycisphaerae bacterium | reverse complement strand
TTGCATACGGCTGAACTCTTACGAATCTGGTAATATGAGCGGCCGTTGGCGGATACTGCCGGCAAGCGAATTGATCACCACTGTCGAGTGGAGTGTGACAATGTTCCGTTGGATACTCACAAGCGTCTGTGTTGTGTTGGTGCTTGGACAGGCTGAGGACAAGCCGCAGCCATCGACGAAACAAGCCACGAGCCAGCTGGCTTCACGCCCGGCCGAACCAAGCACGATCTTGCGCAAGCCCGAGCAGGCCGAGATCCTGCGGAATCTGCTCACTCAGCAAGATCGGCCGGTGCCGGTGAAGCCGCGGACCGACGCCGGGCGCGCGGAGACAGCCGCGCGGATGGCCTCCGCGGGCCGGCCGCTCCTGCTCGAAGGCACCTTTCTGGTTGAGCGTCCGGGCCGTCTGGTGATGGAAGAAGGACGGGCGAAGTTTGTCTTTCATGTCGATGGGACCAGCCCGGAACCCTGCACAATGCAGCTTCTCGAAAACCAGTTGCTGGAGACCTTGGAGCGTGAGGCAACGGCGGGTTTTTCGGAGTTCATTATCTCGGCCGAGGTGACGCGCTATCGCGGAAGTAATTATCTGCTGTTGCGTAAGGTTCTGCGTCGCACGAGCCACGGCAACCTGGGGCCGTAAACTGGGGAAGGGCAACGGGGGCCATTTTTTGAGAATATAGAGAGTTTTTATTGCAGCTCGGTTTTTGTTGACTAATTGCCTATATGGTGCTTTAGGTTCACACTGAGTCAACATGTAGTTGTATTATGGTCCTTACACTTCGCATCTTGCCCAAGCTCTCACTTAAAATGGCAAGATTGGTAAGATTTTAGGCCCAACCGATAAGAATATGTGCTATTATAGGGGGTGTCCGGCTGGTTCAACAGCATTGAGTCGCCAAAGACTTTGACAGCCGACCGGATGCTGGGTTCGTGGTCTGCGGTGGATCGCGATGCCAGAGCAGTTCATGGAAGAGCAGCGAATGATCGAAACGCATCGGTCAAGCAAGGAAGCTTCGCCGATGCAGTCGTGAAACAATTTTGCTCGGGCAACGCATGGCGCGAGCGTTATGGGTGGCCCGCAGATGTGACGTCCTTAGGCCATCAAGAGGATAGGTTCCCCGAATATCCCACGCTTGATGGCCCCCTCGCTCGAAACCCAACCCCTCCTGAGGACGTCTATCAGCGGCCACCCTTTTTTTGCGCGCCGGAACCCCGCCGGGAGAGGTATTATCAGGCGCGCTTAGTTTAGCGAGCCGGGTATTTCACCGCCAGCCAAATTAGAATCGTGACCCATAGTAGAAAAATGATGATCAGCGTGATGAGCGGCCAAGCGGGCCGGCGCGGAGATGTGCCGAAAGGTGCGTCGGGGAGCGGTTCGTGTTTCTGATCAGACATGGACACACATCCTGGGGTCTAGTCGTTGTCGGCCGGAGTATTCTTCCGGGCCGACTTGGGTTCTGGTGCTTTCTGAGCCGACGACTCGCGGTCGCTGTCGTCGCCGATCGGCTCTGGAGGTTCCGCCGCCGGATGCCCGGCCAAGCGGCGAATCTCGGGCAGCACGAGCTCCACGGTAAAGGTTTTTAGGGTACTGGCGATGGGGATGGCAAGCAACATGCCGAGCAAGCCGGCAAGCTGAGCCCCGATCAACAGCGCCACGACGATCGCCAACGGGTGCAGGCCGGAGGACTTGCCTTCGATAGCCGGGCTGAGCAGGAACGATTCCAGCGCCTGCACGGCCAGGTACACCGCCATCGTCAGGCAAACCGGCCACACCCATGACCCGCCCGCGTCGCTCGCTCCCAAGTAGGCAAAAAGCAAGGCCGGCGGCAGCGCCAGCAATGACATGAAGGGGACCAGGTTCAGTGCGCCGGCCAGCACGCCTAGCGGCAGGGCGTAATGTTGCCCCGGAACAAAAGACCACCCGATACCCGTGAGCGTCCCGACGATCAGGCACACAATCAGCCGGCCGCGGAAGAAATTCGCCACCGCGCCGTCGATGGTCTGGGCTGCGTGAACGATTCCGGAGCGATACGCGGCGGGCAAATGGTCGTGGATCGTGCGGACGATGTCGTTGAAGCGCCAGAGGAAGAAAAAGGTGTACGTCGGGATTAACAAGAGCAGCGTGACCAGGTTCGCGAAACTGGACACAACTCCCAAGAAGTAGTTTGCCGTGGAACTCGCGACGGAGGCCCCGTGTTTTTCAAGCAAGGGGGTCACTCTTTTCCACCAATCATCCTGCCGCGCCGCGCGGGGCGCCGCGCCGGACGTGGCGGCGGGTGCCGAAGCGGGCGCGGATGTCGCAGGGACGCCGGCACTCGCACTGGTCGGCAATGTGGCGGGCGTTATCTCGTCGCTCGCCGTGCGAGCTTTGATCCATTCTTCAACCTTTTGGCGATAAGTGGGAAGGTTAAGTGAAAACTGCTGAATCTGCGCGACGGTCTTGGCCCCCAGGTAAAGCCCTCCGCCCAGCACAACAGCTCCCAACAGGGCAAACGACACGATCACCGTGGTGAGGCGGGGGATACGCCGGCGGGTCTCGAACCACGTGACCACCGGGTTGAGAATGTAGGCAATCGCGAGGGCGGCGAGCAGCGGCGTGAAGACGGTCCGCAATCCGTATGCGATCCAGCACAGCAGCCCCAGCACCACGAGCAGGCCCGCGAAGCGGACCCACCGCCGAGTCGATTCGGAGAGCTTGGGAACGTACTGCTCGATCACAAGCGTCGTCTCCTAATTGTGCATTTCATAGTGTGGCACCGGCATCTTGCCGGTGGTCCACAGGCTGGAAGCCTGTGCC
>JAGMDK010000375.1 GCA_023128695.1 Phycisphaerae bacterium | reverse complement strand
GCGACGGACTTTATCTGAAATTGCTCTAGTACTCTGCGTTGCCGCGCAGGCGTGCGCCGTTCCGGCTCTGGCGCAGACCAGTCAAGCACGCGTGGCGATCCTGTTCGGTGCCAAAGGGCCCTACCAGACCGCGGCCGACGCGCTCGCGGAGGAACTTCGGGCCGGCGGATATGAATCGATATTGATCGAATGGCCCGCCGGCGATGGGGAAGAGCGCGAGAAAGCGCTCCAGCAGGTCGTTGACTTCAAGCCGACCGTGGTCGCGACGGGCGGCACAACCGCCACGATGCGGGCCCTGGAGGCGGTTCCGGAGGTGCCGGTCGTCTTTTTCATGGTGCCCAATGCCCTCGACGCACCCTTCCTGGCCGACAATTTCCCGGCCCGCAAACGCGTCGCCGGGATTGCCAGCGACATCGATCCTGCCCAGCAAATTGACTGGCTCAAACGGACCTCGCCTATGACCGGTAAAACGGCCGTTCTGTGCAGTTCACACTCACAGCGCACCGCGGCGGCCCTCGAGAAAGCCGGGCGGGATCGCGGCCTCGTCGTAACCGCCCTGCCGGCCGCTCGGGATGAGTTCCCGAAGGCGATCGATGCTCTGAACAACGGTCGGTACGAGGGCGTGCTCATGATCCCGGACGCGCGGGTATACAACTCCCCGAACGTGCAGCGGCTGCTTTTGTGGGGCGCGCGACAAAAGAAACCCATCTGGACCTTTTCGCCCAATGTGGTCAAGGCCGGCGCTTTCACCGGTCTTTATTGCGACAGTAAAGCCATCGGCAAACAGGCCGCTCAGATGATCAAGGATGTGGTCGGCGGGAAAAAACCGGAAACCATCGGACTCCAATACCCACGCAGCATCGGCCGGGCGGTGAATGTTCACATGGCCGAAATGATCGGGATTGCCCTGAACGATGAAGAGTTCAATTCCAAGGTCGTACGACTCGGAGATCGACCATGACTCGCAGGAAGGAAACAACACGTGGAGAGGCCACGCGCGGAGCCTCGGCCGCAAGGTTCACGGTACGTGCCCGGCTCGCGAACCCGTTCCGGCCGGCGCGGCCACTGGCCGGCGCGCGGCTTCTGGCAGCACTGCTCGCAATCCCTATCGCGGCGGCATCGGCGGCGGGGCAGGACGAACCGTCCCCGCCGGTCGAAACCCAGCCGGCGGCCAGCCAACCGGCTTCAACGGAGACCGATCTGGAGGATTTCGACGACATCGGATTGTTGGAGCTTGAAGTGCCGATTGTGGTCACCGCCGCGCGGCGTGAGCAGAAAATCACTACGGTCCCGTACGCCGTCAGCGTCATCACCGCCGAGGACATTCGGCGTTCCGGAGCGCGCTCGATTCCCGACGCGCTGCGGCTCGTGCCCGGCATGGACGTGGCTGATTTGAGTTACGGCAATTTTGCCGTCTCGCCGCGCGGTTTTCACGGACAACGGGCCAACAAAACCCTGGTGCTGGTGGATGGCAGACAAATCTTCGACTCCGTCATGGGCGGCACCGTTTGGGGCCTCTGGCCGTTTCAGCTCGAGGACATCAAGCGGATTGAGGTCATCCGGGGCCCCGGCGGCGTGACGTGGGGCGCTAACGCGGTCAACGGCGTGATCAATATCATCACCAAAGACCCAAAGGACCAGCAAGGGCTAACCTTCACCAGCAATATCGCTTCCCGCAGCTCGTATAAGGAGTATCTGGGGTACGCCTTCGCGGACGAGAAGCTCCAGTTTCGCATCTCCGGCGAGTACGAAACCAGTGCCGGTTTCAAGCAGGGCGGATGGTTGCTGGACCGCTACGGCGACGAGTACAAAGCCGGCCGGATCAGCGTCCATACCATCTACAAGCCCAAGCCCGAGAGCCCGGACACGCTGACCCTCTCGGCGGGCAGCGCCGCGGTCGGGGACAATTGGCCGCTGGCTGTCCTGGCCGGTTTCAATGCCTGGCAGCCGAAGGCCCAGGCCAACTTCGTGCTGGGCAAGTGGCGGCATCAGGTCGCGGACGACAACGAGTACGAGTTGACCGCATATGTCAACGATTGTTGGCTCATGAGCGGTCTGCCATCCTTCGAGTTCCGCTACCAGCAATATGCCTTGCAGTTCACGCATACGTTTCGGCCGAGCGAGAAGCACACGCTGACGTGGGGGATCGATACACGCTTCGACTACACCGATGCGACCAACGCCGACCCACAGATGCTTTCGGAAGGCATTGTCCGGACTTTCATCGGCGGCGTGTATGTCCAGGATGAATGGCGTTTCGCGCCGCGCTGGGCGCTCAATCTCGGCGTCCGTTGCGAGTACGACTCCTACGGCGGGTTCCAGCCCAGTGGAAGAGCGGCACTCTCGTACCAGTTGCGGGACGACTCGCTCGTTTATGTGGCCGCTTCACGTGCCTTCCATATGCCGACCGGCGCCCGGCGCTTTCTCGAAGCCCCCATAGCCGATGGCTTCATGTACATACGCAGCGATCCACACGCGGACGCCGAAAAGCTCATGGCGTATGAAGTGGGGTACCGGGCCAAGTTCTTCGACCGCCTGGAGCTCAACCTCAATGCTTTCTGGCATGAGTATACGGACTTGATCATCTCGGACTCGTACCGGGGGCCGCCGGGGATCATTCAGATCGTCGGCGGTCGAACCGTGGCCGCCAACTTGTACGGGACGGAACTGGACTTTCGTTACCGAGCCACGGAGCGGCTGACCTTCTTGGGCAACTATACCTATCAACAACTGGACTGGACTCCGGGAACCTCGATTCTCGATGCCGGCCTGATCACGCCGCCCAAACACAAGTACATGTTGGGGGCGCGTTATGAGCCGCTCGATAATCTGCACCTATCCAGTCACGCGTACTTCGTGGATAGAGTACGAACCCCCAACGGCGACTTGCCGATGGCTCACCGGGCGATCGACCAGTACGTTCGTCTCGATCTCCAGGCCGAATACGTATTCTGGGACGAGCGGGCCGCGTTCTCGCTCGGCGTCCGGAATCTGCTCGATACAGGACACCTGGAAGGAGGCTCCTCGCAACTTGGCATGGGCGAAGTGCCACGCATGTATTACGCCCAGTTGCGAGTTGCGCTGAAATAAAGACCATGTCGCGTAAACATTGGCATACGGGTAAATGGATGACAACCGTGCTATCCATCATGCTCTGCCGCACCCAGACGATTGCCGACCAGGATCGGTTTGCCGGTACGCCGCAAACCCAGCCGACGGCCAGCCGGCCGGTCGCCGGCCAACCAGTCCCCGAAGACATCGAGATTGACGATCTTGAGGACATCGAGTTGTTGGAACTCGAAGTGCCCGTGGTCGTCACCGCCGCACGACGCGAGCAGAAAATCACCGACGTACCGTACGCGATCAGTGTAATTACGCAGGAGGACATCCGGCGTGCGGGTGCGCGTTCGGTCCCTGAAGCGCTGCGCCTGGTGCCGGGCATGGACGTCGCGGCGCTGCACTTCGGGACGAATGCCGTCTCGCCGCGCGGCTTCCACGCCATGCTGGCCAACAAGACGCTGGTGCTGGTGGATGGGCGGCAGATCTTTGATTGCGTCTTTGGGGGGACGGTCTGGGCCGCATGGCCCTTCCTGCTCGAGGACATCGAGCGGATCGAAGTGATCCGCGGGCCCGGCGGTGTCACCTGGGGGGCCAACGCAGTCAACGGCGTTATCAACATCATCACCAAAGACCCCAAAGACCAAGTCGGCTTGACGTTCATTGGTGGTGGTGGTTCGCGCGGCTGGAACAAGGAGTACCTGGGCTACGCCTTCTCCGACGAAAAGCTCCGCTTCCGCATCTCCGGCCAGTATGAAGGGAGTGACGGTTTCCTGCGGGGCGGCTCGCTCTTCGGTAAACTGGAAGACGACTTCAAGCTCGGCTCGATGGCGATCCACGGCATCTACGAAGCCACTCAACGCGACACGCTTCTGTTTTCGGCCGCCAGCAGTGTACTAGACGGCGGCTACACGCCCAATCCGCTGCTCGACCCGCGCCGGAGCAACTGCGGCGGCCAGACGAACTATGCGCTGGGCAAGTGGACCCACCGAGTCGCCGCCGACAACACGTTCGAACTGACCGCATACGTCAATGATTTCCACGCCTCGTTCGGACTCGACTCGCTCGACTACCGCTATCAACAGTTCGCCTTGCAGTTCAGTCACACGTTCAAACCCAGCAAGACCCACACACTGTCCTGGGGAATCGACTCGCGGCTTGATCTTATCGACGGAACGAATGGCGATCCGCCGGCGATGCGGACACCCTACGTCACGTCCGGGGCGATCGGCGTTTACCTTCAAGACGAATGGCGCTTCGCCGAACGTTGGCAACTCAACCTCGGCGGGCGAATCGACTATGACGCCTACGGCGGATTCGAACCGAGCGCGCGGGCGGCGTTGTCCTATCGCCTGAATGACAACACCGCGTTCTATGGAGCCGTATCCCGTGCATTCCAGATGTCGCCCGCGGCGGGCCGCCACGGCGATATGGAGCTGTTCGGCGGGCTTGGTTGGCTACACAGCCCCCTCGACCTCGACTCGCAAACGCTGATCGCCTACGAGTTGGGCTATCGCGGCCGTTATTTCGACCGGCTGGAGGTCAATCTGAATCTGTTCTGGAATGAGTACGCCGACGTTATCACGTTCAGCCCGCGCCTCGGCCCGCCGCGCCTGCTGCGCATCGAGTACGACAACAACGGCTCGGCGACGGTTTACGGAGCGGAATTGGACGCGAAGTACGCGGCGACCAAGCAGCTTACGTTGCTCGGCAACTACACGTACCAACAGTTGGAATGGGATTCGAGCGCCCCGTTTCACGAAACGGACACGATCGGACCACCGAAGCACAAGTTCATGCTCGGCGCCCGCTACAGCCCAACGGAGGACCTGCACTTGTCCAGCCATCTGTATTGGGTGGATGCGATCCGGGCGCCCAATCCGGACTTTCCCTTGGTCTCACGCGGCATCGACGCATACTTCCGGCTCGATCTGCTGGCCGCGTGCGAATTCTGGGACGACCGGGCGTCGATCTCGGTCGGCGTGCGCAATCTGCTTGACTCCCATCATTACGAAGGCACGTCGCTGTTCGTTAACGACGCCGAAGTGCCACGGATGATCTTCGCCGAGCTTCGCGTGACCTTGAAGTGAACTGTACGCACTGAACCTAATCCGCTTGTGGAGGTTACATGAAATGCGAGACGCACCCGGTTGCGGCGAATTGGCATTGCCACCGACTCGCTGGAGCAGTGGACTGCTGCGAGTTGTCGGGGCCATAAGCGCAACGATCGCCGTCTGTGTGTCGGGTTGTGGGGCCATCGGGCTATTCTCGGACGAATGCGGTAGCCTGGGGCCCCCGGCGCCGAGCGAACCGCTGACGCCCACCGCCATGGCACTCCGTTACCTTGAGTTCACGCAGGTCAAGGTTGATTATCTGGTGGAAAACAAGACGGATTACGCCGGCGACTGGCCTCAATGCTTCCAACTCGCTCGAGGTGGACCGTATACGCGCGATATCACTCCCTTCCTGCCGGCGTTTATACACCGCGCGTTAACTCTCGTGAGTGAAGAGAATCGTGGCATCCTTGGGCTGACGGATGCCGAGATCGACGCCGCACGCACCATGCGCACAAGCGCAATTCAACTCATGCTTCGGTTCAAGGCAGGGGATGAAACGCCGGATGCCGGCACCTTTGGGTTCTGGCCGGTTGGGCAGCGATGGCGGCCGGGCGATCTTCTGTTGGCGAGCATCCTTGATTGCTGTTGGAGAGGCCCCGAGTTCGGGGGATACCGGGTTCCGGCGAATTTCTCCTTCTATCCACGGGATTTCGCGATTGCCACGGATGCGGACGTTACCGCTGTAGTGTACGCCGCGCTGCTGGATAACCATATTCTTGATGGTGGGCCGCCGGTGACGGTTGCATTCGGGCGGTTTTTTGCCGACTGGCGCGATCTTGGACAAGTTCCGCAGCGCAACAATCAGCCATGGATCGGCGAGGCCAGCGGCGCTTTCCTGACTTGGCTGGCTTACCGAGAAGACCCCGGCAACCCTGGCCCGAATGATGTTGACATCCTCGTTAATGCCAGTGTTCTGTACGCTCTGGGGCGATACGGACGCCTGGAGACGCCCGGTGTTTCCGAGGCCATAGCGCTCATCAACGAAGCTATCATCTCGGAGGCCCATCTATCCAACCCTGACCGTCTCAGCCTCTATTATCCCGACAACATCGCGCTGCATTATTTCGTAACTCGGGCGTACAGCGAAGGTGGGGTAACGGCTTTGGCACCCGCAGTCGACCTGCTGGCGCGTGACCTTCTTGCTACCAAGCAAACGGATGTGGCTGGGCGATGCTTCTGGGACCGCGGCGAACCCCATCTGAATACGGCGTTCGCCATCCTGGCGCTACTGGCCGCCGGCCAGGATCCGGATGTTGTCCAAGGCGCAGTAGACTACTTGGTCTCTGAGCAAGATCCGAATACAGGCGCTTGGGAAGCTGGCGTGTTCTTCCTCGGGCGCACCGACGACGGCACCGAGCCCCTTTGGTCGTCGCCAGCACTCACAACCGCCATGGCGTTGGAGGCGTTGTGCCGCTATCAGTTCACAAGCAACGGTGGTTGACAGCGCACAGCAAGAGCAGCTTGCTTGGCAGCCTTCGCGTCTTTGACTCGCACTCCCGGGTCGAATACAAGTTGGGCTATCGTGGCATGTATTTCAGGCTCGACCTCCAGGCCGAGTATGAATTCTGGGACGACCGGGCCTCGTTGTCGGTCGGCGTACGCAACCTGCTCGACAACCACCATCCCGAAGGCGCCTCACTGTTCCTGAACGACGCCGAGGTCCCGCGAATGATCTACGCCGAGTTCCGGTTCTCGCTGTAGAAGTGCTTGGACCGCCTGACAAAACGTGTGGCAGCGGCGGTGTGCCACTGCTCTTGAGCAGTGCCCAAGCTACCGCTGGTCAAAAGAAGACACTGCTCAAGAGCAGTGGCACACAGCACGCGCCCGGCCGCTACATTCTCGTATTATGGCCGGTACATTCTCTGGCGGGCCTTTCCGACTCCCGCGCGTCCGAGCAAGACCATCGCCGTCAGCAGCAACGCTCCGCCCAGGCCCATCAGGACGGGTCGTGACCGGCTGTCGACGAAGAGACGCGCACGCGGGTAGCGGCGTATGACTCGTTCCAGAAACGTGGACAGCTCCGGCAGGAACTCCTCGCCGGCTGCGTCCGTGGCGATTCCCGTTTCGTCGTCTGATAGTGCGGCGGGCTCGTTCGGGCTCGGGTCGATCAGGATTGTCTCTGCGCCGGGCGTCGGAATGTCGTCGCCGAACTCCCGCTGGGCGAGGCGGAGGAGGTACGCCGGGTCGTTCTGGAGATGGTCGATCTGCTTTTCCGCGGCCCGCAGGCGCTGTTCAAGTGCCGCCACATAAGCTTCCGCGGCCTTCCGCCGTTCGAGCTGGGCCTGGTATTCGATCCAGGGCGGCAGGATCAAGCACGGTGCCAGGACGGCCGTACCGAGCAGCAGCATCGCCCAGAAGAGAACCGTTTCAAGGCCACGGGTACGAGCCATTCCATCTTCCTGTGGGCACCCACTGGTGCGAGAAAGGATTCTCGCACCAGCGTAATCTGAAATCCGCAATCCGCAATCGTCAATCGTCAATCGTCAATCCGCAGTCGTCACCTAGCGCTGCCAGAACGCCGCCCCGTAGACCGCGTCCTCGCCGAGCTCCTCCTCAATCCGCAACAAGCGGTTGTACTTCGCGATGCGGTCGCTGCGCGAGGCGCTCCCGGTCTTGATCTGGCCGGCGTTCGTCGCCACGGCGAAATCCGCGATCGTCGTATCCTCGGTCTCCCCGCTGCGGTGACTGATGACGGCGGCCAGGCCGTTGCGCAGCGCCAGATCGACGGTGGCGAACGTCTCGGTCAGCGACCCGATCTGGTTGAGCTTGATCAGAATCGCATTCGCGCTGTGCTCCTTGATGCCGCGTTCGAGGAACTTGACGTTGGTGACGAACAGGTCATCGCCGACGATCTGGATCTTGTCGCCGAGCTTTTGCGTGAGCTTGGTCCAGCCGGCCCAGTCGTTCTCGGCCAGTCCGTCCTCGAGACTACGGATGGGGTACTTCTCACACCAGCGGGCCCAGATGTCGATCATCTCGTCGCTGGTGGCGAGCTGGTCGGGGTTCGACTTGAAAAAGCGGTACTTGCCGGCCTCGGCATCCCACATCTCACTTGTCGCCGGATCGAGCGCGATATAGACGTCGTCGCCGAGCTGGTAGCCGGCCCGCTCGACCGCGACCGCGATCACCTCCAGGGCCTCGTCATTGCTCTTGAGGCTCGGCGCGAAGCCGCCCTCGTCACCAACGGCGGTGTTGTACCCACGGTCCTTCAGCACGGCTTTGAGGTTGTGGAATATCTCCGCCCCCATCCGCAGAGCCTCCCGGAAGCTCTTGGCACCCCAGGGCTGAATCATGAACTCCTGGAAGTCCACGTTGTTGTCGGCGTGTTTGCCGCCGTTGAGGATGTTCATCATCGGCACCGGGAGGGTATGCGCGCTCGCCCCGCCGAGGTAGCGGTACAGCGGGAGCCCGGCCCAGACCGCCGCCGCCTTCGCGACCGCCAGCGAGACCGACAGAATCGCGTTTGCCCCCAGCTTACCCTTGTTCGGCGTGCCGTCGAGCTCGAGCATGCGGCGATCGATCTTCTCCTGCAAGCGGGGATCGAGGCCGACCAGCGACGGGCCGAGCAACTCGTTGACGTTCTTGACGGCGGTCAGCACGCCCTTGCCGAGATAGCGGCTCTTATCGCCGTCGCGCAGCTCGACCGCTTCGTTCTCGCCGGTGGACGCACCGCTCGGGACGGCGGCGGTGGCGAACGTGCCGTCATCGAGTATCACGTCGGCCTCGACCGTGGGGCTGCCGCGGGAATCGAGGATTTCACGAGCCCGGATCGTTTCAATTGCTGGGATGTCGGCCATGTTCAACTCTCCTGTGGTTGAGTGGTTGGATTCGTGGTTGGCGGCGAGAGGTCAGGCGGGCCGGGCAGCGGCTCGTTGCGCGTGATGTACGCAAAGGCCACGACGAACCGCTCGCCGCGCGGGTTGGATTCGCGATAGCCGATCAGCTCGACCTCGTCGCCGATGGCGATGGCAGCGAAGCTGCTGAATCTGTCGTTGACGTATATTTCGGCGTCATTTGTGAGGAGACACGAGATCGTCGCGGTCTTGATATGGCCCGACCAGCGCCGGCCGGGGCGGACGGTCAACTCGCACGTCGTCTCGGCCCGCAGGCTTTCAACGGTGCCGGCGAGCACGGTGTAATCGCTCGGCGTGCTCGGCTTCCTGCAACCGCTTGCCACACAGATCATCATGAGGCAAAGGGGCCAGGCCACACGTTTTAGGATCGCAGGATGTCCGCGTAACATTGAGAAAGTGTTCAAGTGTGCCTCCATGCTTTAACGTGAACACGAAAGTGGGATTCTAATCGCTCGTTTCCCCATGTTCTACAGCCGGGACAAAACCAGCGGCATGTTTTATAAGCCGACAGACAAATCCGACCTTTGAATGAAGCCTTTTTGCCGGCTGAAACAACACCTCACCCCTTCGTCGGCACCTATTCTGGGACGGCACGCGGATGAACTGAATCCGCGCCGGGCGGCGTGTAAGATTCAATGGAAACAGCATTACTTGCCTCACCTAGCGGTTTCCACTGTATGCGAGCCGGGCGGCCACTTGGGGTGGTCAACCGGCTCGTTTTTTTGCGGGCCGAGACCCTACCCCTTTTCGTGACGCCCACTCCAAAACTGTCACGCACCCATGAAACGCGGTACTAGCTACCATAACTTTTGACTTATGGGGCGAAGTTAGTTACAATTTCTCATCTACGGACCTTTTCCCTAACAACTATGGGATGGTGGGCTAAGGGTCACATCGTTTGCTGGGATTTGGGACAGAGGCGTGTTCAGGCCTCATTTCGCGGACTCTTTGTAGAGGGGAAACTAGCAATGTATCTATTTGCGCGGATTCTGACTGGGTTCTTGTTCCTGGGGGCCGGCATCCTGAGCCTGCACGCTCCGCCCGCTTGGGCGGACACCTTTGACTGGTATCACCTTATCACGTTGTCACCAGCCTGCTTGCCGAGAACGCTGATTGCCCTGAGAATAGCAACCTAACGTGCAGAATAACCTGAATCCCTGGAGGTACACCCATGCAGGATGCTTGGAGATTTTTTGTCATTGTCCTCGCCTTTCTGATCTTCGCGCCGTTTCTCGGCTGGGCTCAGACAGCCGAACGAACCCACGAAATTACCGTCGACGATTACCTGTCGGTCCACCTGATCACCGACTGCGAAACCTCGCCCGACGGACGGAACGTGGCGTTCGCTGAACTCCGCTGGGGCGATCACGACAAACCCCGCACCACCGACCTGTGGGTCGTCAACACCAAGACCCGGCGACCAGTCCGCTTGACCTTCGACCCGGTCAGCGACTACGCCCCGCAGTGGGGCCCCGACGGCCAACACCTCTACTTCATGACCAAGCGTGACCGCGGCGACGAGCGCCCGCCCTACGACGGCAGCACGCAGGTCTGGGTCATCGGAACGCACCCCGGCGAGCCCCTGCCCATCACCCGCGTCAAGGACGGCATCAACGGCTACCAGCTCTCCAAGGACGGCCGGACGATCTACTACACCAAGGAGGGAGAAGAAGCCGAGCGGGAGTGGGAAAAGCTCCGCGGCAAATACTCGGAGATCAAGTACGGCCACGGCCCCGTCAACTACACCGAAATCTGGAAGCTCAACCTGGAATCCTGGCGGGAAGAGAAGGTCGCGGCCCCGGAGCGCGTTATCACCGAATTCAACGTCTCGGATGACGAAAGCCGCATCGCCATGATCACCACGCCCGACGGGCGGCTCATCACCAAGGAGGGCCAATCGCGGCTCGATGTCTTTGATGTTCAGACTGAACAGGTCACCACGCTGCCGGACAAGCTCTACCGCGAGGACGCCCCCACGCCCTTCGGCTGGCTCGACAATCTGGCCTGGTCGTCGGACGGCAGCGCGCTGGCCGTCGCCGTGGGCTACGACGGCTACCCGACCGAAATTCTCGTCGCCGAGTGGACCGGCGGCGAGCCGAGTGTCCGCCTGCTCACTCGCCCGGATGAGGTTCATGTGACCGGGCAACTGCGCTGGATACCAAAGACCGCCGACTTGTGCTTCCTGGCCGAAGATCACGCCCGGCGGCGCCTCCACTGCGTCACGAATGTGAAAGGCGGCACGCAGGGCGCGGCCCATGTCCTTACGCCCGGTGACGTCGTCGTGCACAGCTACAGCTACGCCGCCGATGGCAAGCAGATCGCGTTGGTCAAGAGTGACACGGAGAACTGCCGCGACGTTTATTGGTACGACGGGAGCAATACCAGCAGCAAGCTGACCCGCCTGACCAGGATCAATCTGCAGATGGACACCTGGATCCTCCCGCGGATTTCGCACGTCACCTGGATCTCCGCCGACGGCACCGAAGTCGGCGGCATTCTCGAACTGCCGAACGCTTACACGCCCGACCAGGGCCCGCTGCCGATGGTCGTCGAACTCCACGGCGGTCCGACCGATTGCACAAAGCTGCACCTGCGCTACTGGATCTACGGCCGCACGATCCTGGCCGCCAAGGGGTACGCCCTGCTGAGCCCGAACTACCGCGGCTCGACCGGCTATGGCGACAAGTTCATGACCGATCTGATCGGCCACGAGAACGACCTCGACGTGCAGGACATCCTGGCCGGCGTCGATGCCATGATCGAGCGCGGCGTCGCCGACCCCGAGCGGCTGGGCGTAATGGGCTGGAGCAACGGCGGGTTCCTGACGAACTGCCTGATCGTGACCACGCCGCGTTTCAAGGCGGCCAGCAGCGGGGCCGGGACGGTGGACCAATTGATGCAATGGAGCCTGGAGGACACGCCGGGGCACGTGATCAACTACATGCGCGGCCTGCCGTGGGAACGTACCGAGGCATATCTGAAAGCGTCGCCGGCCTGGCAGCTTGACCGCGTCACGACGCCGACGATCATTCACGTGGGTGAGAAAGACGCCCGCGTCCCGGCGGCCCACTCGCGGACGCTGTACCGCGGGCTGAAGGATTACGGCACCGTCCCGACGCTCCTGCTGGTCTACCCCGGCGCCGGACACGGACTGCGCATCTCCGACAACCGCAAGGGCAAGCTCGAATGGGACGTGGCCTGGTTCGACCGCTACCTCCTGGGCAAGACGGACGAACCGGGAGACGAGTAGTCCCGGCCGCTACATTACCGTGTGGTACCGACGGGTGACCCACGTTGTCCTACGTGGTTTCGGGCCTGGATGGTAGAGGTGGGCACCCCAACCATTATCGGTCTATTAAAGCAATTTCAGAAAAAGTCCGTCGCCATGGGAGGGCGAGCCTCCCGGCGAGCCGCGGCCCGGCGGGAGCCTCGCCCTCCCGACTAACGCCAGAT
>JAGMDK010000374.1 GCA_023128695.1 Phycisphaerae bacterium | reverse complement strand
GGAGACAACTAGAGATTCAGTTAAGTTATTTGTACAAGATTGAATCCTTGGCGTCCTTTGTGCTCTTGGCGCCTGGGCGGTTACTGATCCCGATTCACGAAAAGAGACAACTATGACCACTCCGATCGCAGCGCTCGAACCCAAACCCGTCTGGCAGCTTTTCGCCGAGTTGGCGAAGGTCCCGCGGCCGTCCAAGAAAGAAATAAAAATCCGCGCCCATACGCGAGCTTGGGCCGAGCAGCACGGCTTTCCCGCCCGTGAGGACCCCGCCGGCAATATCGTGATCGAAGTTCCCGCCACGCCGGGCTATGAGAACGCCCCGATCACCGTCATCCAGGGGCACCTCGACATGGTCTGCGAGAAAAACGCCGACATCGAGTTGGACTTCGAGAACGACCCCATCCGTCCGGTCGTTGACAAAGACGACAAAGGCGAGCAGATCGTCCGCGCCGACGGCACCACCCTCGGAGCCGACAACGGCATCGGCGTCGCAATGGCGATGGCCGCCGCCACGCTGCCCGAGGTCAAGCACGGCCCGCTTGAGCTGCTCTGCACCGCCGACGAAGAAATGGGCATGACCGGCGCCAAGGCTCTCCAGCCGGACTTTTTTAAGGGTCGGCGGATGCTCAACCTCGATTCCGAGGAGGACGACGCCATCTACATCGGCTGCGCCGGCGGCATGGACTCCACCCTGACCTTCGAGCTGAAGACCGAGCCGCTTCCCGCCGACGTCGAGGTCTGCCGTGTCACCGTTTCCGGTCTCCGCGGCGGCCACACCGGCGGCGACATCCACGAGAACCGCGGCAACGCGCTCAAGCTGCTGGTCCAGACGCTACGCGGTGCCGAGGACACGCAGCTCCAGTTGGCCGAATTGGCCGGCGGCAGCAAGCGTAACGCCATCCCACGCGATGCGTCCGCCATAGTCGCGGGCTCGACCGGTACGCTCGA
Source organism: Phycisphaerae bacterium (assembly GCA_023128695.1). Taxonomy (GTDB): domain Bacteria; phylum Planctomycetota; class Phycisphaerae; order UBA1845; family Fen-1342; genus JAGMDK01. Next base: position 3,923 of record JAGMDK010000374.1, on the reverse strand, counting down.
ATGTCTGACCCAGGCGGCTAAGATCGTTCAAGCCGAGGCCGTCAAGCATGGCGGGGAAAAGGGCTGCTCGATCAAAGTTGAAAAGTGCACTATGGAGGCATTCGCAACGGTCGCGGATACACAGCGCGTCCTGACCACTCTCGCCGCGCTGCCGCATGGCGTGCTGGCCGTGGTGCCCGAAATCCCGGGGCTGGTCGAAACCTCCAACAGCACCTCGATTGTCGAATGCAGCGTCGCCGGCGGAACCTTGCGGATCACGATCAGTTGTCTGTCGCGTAGCTCGTCCCGTCCGCGGCTTCACAACACCGTGCGGCAGATCCAAGCCATCGCTCAACTCGCCGGGGCGGCGGTCGAGTCCGGCAACGAGTACCCCGGCTGGGCTCCGAACATCGACTCGCCGACCCTGGCAAAGTGCAAGAAGGTGTATGAGGAGCTTTTCGATGAGGAGCCCAAAGTCGCCGCCATTCACGCCGGGCTCGAATGCGGCCTGATCGGCCAGCGCATGGGCGAAGGCACGATGGACATGGTCTCCTTCGGCCCCCGCATCGAAGGCGCCCACAGCCCCGACGAGCGGATCTGGGTCGCCTCCGTGCAGAAGTCCTGGAAATACCTCACGGCAGTCCTGGCGGCACTGGCGAAAGGCTGATGTTGTAAAGCTAGGCTCTGTCGCAAAAGTAATGTAGCGTCCGGGCTCCGTCCCGGACGTAGTCGTAGGTGAGCGTTTTCCCGCATCCTACGTCCGGGACGGAGCCCGGACGCTACATTCGGGACAGAGCCTAATGCTTTGTTACAGCCTCTTATTATTGTACCTACTGCGTCTGGCCGTCTTGTTCGTCCTCGACCTCCGCACAGACGCCGTTGACCGGGTTGCCGACCGTCCGAATGATGTCCTCGGGGTCGGGCTCGACGCGGGTGCCGGACAGCTCCGCCTCGATCATCCGGATCATGAGCTGATCGAGCCGCTGCACGTGATAGCAGGGGATGTGCGGCTCGGCATGCGGGTTGCCGACGCCCGAATCGTCCGTCAGGAACAGGTATTCGCTTAGCGTGAGGAAGGCCGCCGTTCGCAGGTAGAACTCGAGTTCCGTGTCAACCCCGCTGGCGGCCACCGGATACACCGCGACGGTCGCCGCGCGCAGCGCCTGGATCGCATCAAAGGCGTCCTCGGCGTGCTCGACGTGCGGCGGAGCGTCGGCGATCAAAAACAGCACCCGCGCGGTATCGGACGCCTGCCAGCTCAATTCCAGCGCCTCCTCGAGCGCCCGGTCCATGGCCTCGGGCCAGTCGCCGCCGCCGCTGGCGTTTTGGTCGTCGAGATCAGCCTGGAATTCATCGAGTGACGTGGTGAAGTCGAAGGTGCGTGTGACGTAGATGTCGCCCACGTCGCGGTAGACGATCAGCGCGTAACGTTGCGTGACCAGCGGGAACAGCTCGTTCACCGCCGCCGCGATGTCGCGCACTTCGGCCTTCAGGTACTCCAGCTCGTCGCCCATGCTGCCGGTGGCGTCTACGACGAAGGCCAGGTCGAGCCGTGACGGCAGCGTGCCGCTGACACCCGGCAAGGTCACTTCCCACTCCAGGTCCGTGAGATCGCGTGTTTCGACGACACTTTCGGTGCCCTCCACGGGAGACTGAACCTGAAGCTGGAAAGAAGTGGCATCGTCTCCGCCGTCGAGCCCGGTCAGGAACAACACTCGTCCGTCGCTCCCGGTGGTTTGGTTTAATGCCGGTTGCTGCTGCTGCTGCTGTTGCTGCTGCTCGCTTTCCAGCGTGACGATGACACGCGCGTCGTTGACGGGGTTCCCGGACTCATCCACGACGGTGACAATGACGCGTTGTCCCAACTGAACGTCCGGAAACACGTCGGTCTCGTCCGAGTCGAGCACTTCATCCAGGAAGCCGGTGAATGTTTCGAGGTTCAGGTTGTCATCGAAGCTGCCGGCCGTAAGTGTACCGGATTGCGCTCCATCGCCATCGGCATCGTCGTCATCCCCAGCGGTCTCGTCGCCGTCGCTGGTATCGCCTATCTCGTCGGAAGAATCGGTCTCAGCCGGACTCTCTCCCGCGGCGGCGTCCGATCCGTCAGGCGACGAGGCGGCGTCGCTACCCCCACTCTCGGCACCCCGGTCTACCCCTGTTTCAGAACTACCGTCAGCCAGGCCAAGGTAGGCCCCGGAGTCGGTCCCCAAGCATCCGGGGATCACCAGGCACAGCACCACGGCCGCGACCAGGGTCGTACCAACGCACAATATGGCTTTCATCACGCACTTCCTCGCTTTCTTGGGGTTAATAGTCCGCCGCAAAAGTCGGCACCGCACCCAGATTGTAACGGCCGGGCTCCGTACCGGCCGTAGGCATTGAATGCAACTCCCAAGAGCCGATCAAGAGGGTTTTGATAACCACAACTCGGTGGCTTGGTGGCATGAGTGGGGGGGTAAATACTGGTTAGCTAACCGACCCTGGCGAGCGCAACAAAAACTCTTGCCCGGCAGTATGCCGGACCACCACAGCTCAAGCCACGCTCACGCGGCGGCCGGCCCGGCGTTTGCGGCGGATGATTGCTCGACCGCTGGGCGTGCGCATCCGGGCCCGGAAGCCACATTTGCGTTTGCGTTTGATTTTGCTGATTCGATGCGGGTAGTGCATAGCCATATGCTTACTTCTCCAACCCGCCGCCGTCACGACGGGGACTCATATTCTGTCAAAATTGTCCGAATAGTTTATTATGCCACACTTTATATGCGGCGCCAACTAGTGACCCGTCACGCTTTACTCTGCGGGTTGGGTGGCCCATCCAGCCATGCCAGTCGCCTTGTCACGTTCCCACGTGTTCACGTTCCCACGTTCTCACGTGCCCACGCCGCCGGTAGGGGGGTTACACCACCTTTTTGATCGCCGCCTCGTTCATTCATACTGAATATTCAGACGCTGGGCGTCGTCCGGCGTCAGCCCCATGGCAACAGTAACGCGTAGGCTCGCTTCCGCTCCGCGGAGGTCCTGATAGGTATCCATGATGATTTCGGAGCGTTCACGTTGGCTCAGTTCAGCCCAGTCACTCCAAATCACGTATATATGAATTGGCCGGCTTGGGACGGCGTTCTCCTCAATGATGATTGGCTCTGCATGGCTTTCGTTCGGCTCTCGCCATTCTTCTAGTAGGCGACTGCGCAATTCGTCGGCACGCGGATGTGGTTGAGCTGTTTTTCTTTGTCTGATTGGCATCATTATCTCCACAACAACGCGTAATGGTCCCGTAACCACGTAACGTCTGACAAGACGTTCTCCACGTCCCATTCGTCAGCATAGTCTTGGCGATATCGCATTTCAACCCACCAGGTTTGATACAAACGCCGCGTCCGTTGCACAAAGGGGTCAGCCACTTCGGCGGGCAACGGACGGCCCTGCCATCGACGCGTCTCAAATAGTAGGGCTGCCCAAAAACGCAGGCTGTGGTAGCTCTCGTAAGCGATTCCCGGAATCAACACTTGCCCGGCAGTGCGCGCTGGCGCAAGGCTCACCAAGTCCGATGGATTTGCTCCCCGATAGCGAAAGTAGCTGATTTTCAAGAGCATTTCAGCTACATAGCCCAGCAAGTACACGCCGCCACTACGCCAACCCTCGTACAGTAGCTGCAATCCTTCCCCGAAACGCAATTCGGCCGCCAATTCCATCTCTTGGAGTGTTTCTTCCTGCTTCTCGGTTTGCCTCCGCAGTGTCATGACGTGCTCCCAATCATGTAGGTCGGGTCAACGTGGTTACAGACTGCCTTGTCACGTTCCCACGTTCTCACGTGGCCACGCCGCCAGTAGGGGGGTTAGGGTCTGCGACGAAATAACTGTTGCAACTTGAGCCGGAAATCCGTATCCTTCCGGCATGACGACAGAAGCTGCGATTTGTGTGAAATTCCGCGCGCTTGCCTCGCG
>JAGMDK010000373.1 GCA_023128695.1 Phycisphaerae bacterium | reverse complement strand
CGGGGCCCGGCCGCTACACTTGGCCACAGATGAGATGGCTCCAAGAGAGGAGGCGCTGGTGGCACGCGAACTTGTCACAGGAAATCACACCGCTGGATACACGCTGGCTCGCGCGGGTGAGGCGAACCGCGACGCGCGCGGCGCGATCTGCGGCGCGTACCCCATTACGCCGCAAACCGAAATCATCGAAGTCTTGCGAGCGTTCAAGTTTACCAAGGGCCGGATCGTCGCGGTGGAGTCGGAGCACAGCGCGATGGCGGTCTGTATCGGCGGCTCGCTGGCGGGGGCCCGATCATTTACCGCCAGCTCGTCCAACGGGTTGGCGTATATGATCGAGAACGTTTTCGCCGCCGGGTACTACCGTCTGCCGATCGTGATGATCGGCGTCAATCGCACGATGGGGCCGCCGTGGAACATCTGGACGGACCAGGGCGATACGCTGATGCTGCGGGATGCCGCGTGGATCCAGTTCTACGCCGAGTCACACCAGGATTTGGTGGATACTATTCTGGTGGCCTTTCGTGTGGCCGAGGATCGGCGGGTGCTGCTGCCGGCCCTGATCGCCCAGGACGGCTTCGTCCTCTCGCACACACAAATGATTGTTGACCTGCCCGAGCAGGAATTGGTTGACAAGTACCTCCCGAAACTCGACCTGCCGCATTGTCTTAGCGGCAAGCCAGTGACCGTGGGCGGGATGACCTTCCCGCACGAAACGGAGTACCACCGGATCGAGATACAGCAGGCGATGGAGCGCGTCCCGGAGGTGCTGGCCGAGGCAATCGATGAATTCGAGCAGGTCTTCGGCCGGCGGCCGCATGGCGTTCTGTCCGCCGAGCACACCGAGGACGCCGACATGGTGCTCATCGCCTGCAACACGATGGCGCGAACCTTGCGGAACGTGGTGAAAGCCCGGCGGGAGAAGGGCGAGAAGGTCGGGATGATCAAGGCCAAGATGTTCCGGCCGTTCCCACGGGAGGATTACGCGCGGGCGATCGGCTCGGCCAAGCGGGTCGGCATTCTGGACCGCAATCACTCGCCCGGCTCCGGCGGCATCTTCTGGCCCGAAATCGCCACCAGCCTGCGCGACAAGAAGGACGTGCTGTTGCAGGACTACATCGTGGGGATCGGCGGCGGGGACGTGACGCCCGCTTTGCTTGACGGAATCTTCGACGACCTGGCCGCCCGCGAAACCGCGGCGGAGCCTGTTTTCAAAGAGGTGCCGGCATGACGACAGCCACCGTACCCGAGCGGGACATGTTCGACGGCATTCTACGCCCCGGAAACACAAACTGTGCCGGCTGCGGCATGTCGATCGGCCTGCAATGGTTCGAGCAAGCGCTTGAGGGTGAGAAGCCGACGCTGTGCATCCCGGCGTGCTGCGGCATCGTGACGGCGGGGAAATTTCCGACCAGCGCCTACGCGGTACCGACGATCGCCACCACGTTCGCCAGTTCGGCCGCGGTGGCCACCGGCGTATCGGCCGTCCATACCATGAACAACGAGGACGACCTGACGATGTGCCTGGCAGGCGATGGCGGGACATACGACATCGGCATCGCGACCATTTCCGCCGCCGCCGAGCGCAACGAGGACCTGCTCTACGTCTGCTACGACAACGAAATTTACGGCAACACCGGCGGCCAGCGCAGTAGTGCGACGCCGCAGGGAGTCAAAACCAGCACCACCGCGGACGGCAAGCTGGAGCCGAAGAAGGACATGATGGCGATCATGGCGGCCCATCGGATTCCATACGCCGCCACGCTGTCCATCGCGCACCGCGAGGATTTCTTGCGTAAGGTGCGCACCGCTCGCCAGATGAAGGGTTTCCGCTTCCTGTTGATGCTCTCGCCGTGCCCGACCGGGTGGAAGTCGGAGCCGTCCGAGAGCGTGGACCTGATTCGGACGGCGGTACGCTCCGGGCTGTTTCCGTTGTACGAGGTGTTCGACGGCCGGCGGTACCGGATCAACGCCCGCCCGGACGGCACGCCGCTGGAGGGGTACATTTCGCGTCAGCGGCGGTACAACTCGAAGACGCTGGACATCGAGGCGCTCAAGCGGCTGATCAGCGAGAATTGGGCCTACCTGGAGTCGGTCGAACGGGCGTTCCCGGCCCCGGAGTTGGACGAGTAGCGTACGCGCACCGTCCCGGACGTCCCAATGTAGCGTCCGGGCTCCGTCCCGGACGTCATTGTAGAAGAGCGTTTTCCCGTTTCCGTAAGAGTTTAGCCGTTTGCAACA
>JAGMDK010000372.1 GCA_023128695.1 Phycisphaerae bacterium | reverse complement strand
GGGCCGAGATTCCCATCTCGGCCTCGGTGAGCCGCGGCTCGGCAGGAGCCTCGCCCTCCCGGTCGGTGAGCCGCGGCTCGGCAGGAGCCTCGCCCTCCCGGCGGACTGGTAGAAACGACGTGCTCGAGTAGTCGCGGCAGCGTGGAGAAGAGTTTTGCCGGAGCGACGACCATTTGATCCCAGCCGCATCCGCCGACCGGCACCCGAGCCGGGGGCCCCGCCCGCGGGTCCGAACATACTCAGCGTGCGGCAGGTCAACGAGCTGATCCGCGGCGCGCTCGCGCGGTACGTACCGGCCACCCTGCATGTCCTCGGCGAGATCGGCGACCTCTCGCGCCCCGCCAGCGGTCACCTCTACTTCAGCCTCAAGGACCCCGACAGCGAGTTGCGGTGCGTCATGTGGCGCAGCTCCGCGGCCCGTCTCAAGTTCGAGCCGGAAGTCGGTCTGGAGGTCATCGCCAGCGGCGGGATCGAGCTCTACACGCCCCGCGGGACGGTACAGCTCATCGTGCGCAGACTCGAGCCGCGCGGCGTGGGGGCACTCGAGATTGCCTTTCGTCAGCTCAAGGAGCGCCTGGAGCGGGAGGGGCTGTTTGCCGCGAGCCGCAAAAGGCCGTTGCCGCGTATTCCCGAGCGGATCGCGGTCGTGACGAGCCCGAGTGGCGCAGCCATTCGGGACATTCTGCAAACTGTCCGGCGGCGCTATCCGGCGTTAGAAATCCTTCTTTTTCCGGTCCGTGTTCAGGGTGAGGGTGCCGCTGAGGAGATCGCGGCCGCTGTTGGTGCTCTCAACAAGCACGCCGAGGCGCTGGGCGGGATCGACGTGGCGATTGTGGGCCGGGGGGGCGGTTCGCTCGAAGACTTGTGGCCGTTTAATGAAGAGGTTGTGGCCCGGGCCATCGCCGCCAGCCGCATCCCGATCGTCAGCGCGGTTGGGCACGAGGTGGACGTGACGATCAGTGACTTGGTGGCCGATCTTCGTGCTCCCACGCCGACCGCCGCGGCCGAACTCGTCAGCCCCTCGCTGGCTGACTTGCTCGATTGGCTTGGCACCCAGACCACACGGGCCGCGCGGAGCGTTACACATGCGGTTCAACTGGCCCGGGCCGAACTCGAAGCCACGCTCGCCGCCGCCGCCCTGGCGCGACCGCTGGCGCGTATAAACGAGCGTCGCCAACTCGTCGACGAGCTTCAACAACGCCTGCACGATTCGTTGACAGCTGCTTTTCGCCGAGGCAGTGAACGGCTCGCTGCCGCCGGGCTGACGCTGCTGCGTTTCAGGACCGGGGCTCGCTTTTCGGAGGCCCGCCGAGTGGTGGAGCAGCGCTTACACCGCTTCTTGCAGGCCTTAAATGCCATGGCGCTGTCCGGCGAACACCGTCTGGCGACAAGTCTGGCCGGACTGGAACGAGCCCAACCCGCTGGGCAACTAAAACGCTATGACGAGTACCTGCGGCACACTCCCGAGCGGCTGGCGGCGGCGGTGCGATTGGCCGTGGTTCCTCGTCGGCGGTTGCTGGACGCGCGCCTGCAAGCGCTCTCGGCGTGTGACCCGCGGCGGGTCTTGCAACGCGGCTATAGCATCACCCGCGACGCGCGCTCCCGGCAGGTGATCCGCTCGGTCCAGCAAATCCGTGACAAACTCCGCATTATTACCGAATTGGCGGACGGCGAATTCCACGCCACGGCCGACGACCCGAAGCAGCCGGGGCTGTTCGACTAAGATTGTGTAGTCGGGGGAGGGTGAAGACAACGCCCTCATCGGGCGCGTCGATTTCCTCGATGCGGTCGACGCCGTGCAACCTCAGGTACTCGAGCACGCCTTTGACGATGTCCTCCGGAGCGCTGGCCCCGGAGGTGACGCCGACGCACTGCACGCCTGCGAGCCAGGCATCGTCAATGTTATCGGGGCCGTCAATCAGGTAGGACGCTACTCTGCGGGCTCGGGCCACTTCCGTCAGTCGCCGAGAATTCGACGAATTCTGTGAGCCGACCACCAAGAGGAGATCGATACGCGGGCAAAGTGTCTTGACCGCGTTCTGGCGGTTCTGGGTGGCGTAACAAATGTCGTCGGAAGACGGCACTTCCAGATGTGGGAAGCGGGCCCGCAATAAATCCATGATCTCACGGGTGTCATCCTGGCTTAGAGTGGTCTGAGTGAGGATGACGCCTTTCTGGTCGGGCGCGAGTGTCAATCGTGCCACGTCGTCAGGACTCTTGACCAACACCGTTGCTTCCGGAGCCTGGCCCATCGTGCCGACGACCTCGTCGTGCCCGCGGTGTCCGATCAGGATGATCCGAGAGCCGCGTTTGACGTACCGCCGCACCTCGGTATGCACCTTCCGCACCAGCGGGCAGGTGGCGTCGATCAGCCGCAGGCCCCGCCGTTGGGCGTCGGCGTAGACGTCGGGCGGCGAGCCGTGCGCGGAAAGAATCGTAACCGCGCCGGTCGGCACCTCGTCGAGTTCATCCACGAAGGTCGCCCCCAGGGCACGCAGCCGCTGGACGACGTGCCGGTTGTGGACGATCTCCTTGCGAACGTAGACCGGCGGCCCGTACTGTTCGAGGGCCAGCTCGACTGCTCGGATGGCCCGTTCCACACCGGCACAAAAACCCCGCGGCTTAGCCACGATGGCTCGCATCGCAAACCCTGGTCAACATCCAAAGAGCCGCGGGCTTCAGCCCGCGCGGTCGTCCGCGACCCATTTCGGTCTTATCACCTTGTCACGTTCCCACGTTCCCATGTCCTCACGTTCCCACGTTCCCACGTTCTTCAGCCCGCGACCTACTACTCCACGCTGACAAACTTACGTATGCTCGCATCGAGCTGCTCCTGGGTGTACGTGCGGCTGAGGTCGATGGGGAGAAACACGCCGTGGGGGTGATCGCTGGCCAGGATGAGCATGCGGCCCACGCGGAGATAGCCCATCTCTTGGGGCGTGTGGCCCACGATCAAGTGCTCGACGCCGAGCCGTTGCGCGAAAGCAGCGACCTCATCCGGGGTTTGAAAGCGTCCCCACACCAGCGCATAAGCCGGCCCGCCGGGCGCATAGTCCCCGTCCGTCGGCTCGCGGTCGAAGACCGACAGGTCGAATGATTCGACGAACAAGGGATCCGGCAGGCTGTGGGCGAGGAAAATGCCGTTGGCCGTGCGGGCCGCCAGCGGGAACGAGGCGATGAAGTCCTTGACAGCGGCGAGTACCTCTCCGGCGGCGGAACCATAGCGGTATTCGACGCCGCGGTCGAAATCCGCCAGCACATATCGCCCGCCCTTGGTGATCTCATGTCCCCGGAGTTGCGACAGCTCGTGGTTTGATTGCAGGAAGAAAATGTTGTCCGGGTATTCACACTTCCAGGCGGCCGCTCGCACCAGCAGGTCGATCGACAAGTCCAGCAAGCCGGGCGGATCAGGCTCGTAGTGAATGAGCTCGTGCAGGATCACGGAGCGTCCGGGGCTCTGCCGCAAGGCGCAAAAGTGTTGCAGCTTATCGAAGTTAGGCGTGTACCCGTGCATGTCGCCGGTCATCACGAGCTGCCCGGCCGAACCGAAGGTCAGCAGCGACCCGGAACGGTTTGGATCCTCGCGATTGAGGCGGGCTACTTCTCGTAGCGTCTCGGCTGCCTTATGTCCGTCGCTCAGGTCTGTCACACCTTCCTCGCAAAACGGCTCTTACCAGTCCGCCGCAAAAGTCCTGTAGCGTTCGGGCTCCGTCCCGGACGTTGTCGTAGAGGAGCGTTTTCCCGTATTCTACGTCCGGGACAGAGCCCGGACGCTACATTTCCTGACCAGTAGGACTTTTGCGGCGGACTGTTACGCCGCCAGGGCCAAACGGAAAAGTGCCTCCAGCGACCACTGGACTTTTTCGTGTGCGACCCGCTCGACTTCGCCGTCCGCAAGCCGGCCGAGATGCACGATCCCATTCTCGCGTCCGAGCCAGATACGGCAACGGGCCGCGGGTTCGTCAGTGACCCGGCAAATGGCCGGCCGCCCGATTTTGGCCTCCGCCTCGGCGGTCACGACCGCCGCGTCGCCGGCTTGGAACATCGGCTGCATCGTATTATCCGCCAGCCGCACGCCGAAGGCACTCGGGAAGCAGCGCGCGATCTCGGCGTTGTGTATGCACCGGCAGGTGCGGCCGTCCGCCGTCCGTACGCTCACGAGCTCCACCCGTTGGCCCGCGTCGGGCGGGTACTCCAGGGCGGGTTCCAGAAGCTCGACCTGCTCACGGCTGAGCGGGGGCGTCCCATTCTCGAACGGGGCGAGCTCGTACTTCCCGGGACCGTCGGGCGTCGTCTCCGGCAAGGTCAGCGGCAGTTCGTTGAGCTCAAAGATGCGGATGAGGCTCTCCAACTTCGGCTCCGGCAGTACCGGCGCGGCCGTCTCGCGAGCTTCTTGTTCGCCTTGCATTAACAGGTCAAGGAAGGACTCCACCGCGGCGGCCAACTCCGGCTTTTTGTCGAGCAGGTTTGCCAAGCGGGCCAGCACGTCCCGATGCCGGCCGCGGGCGCCCGCGATGACGACGGTTCCCCGGGAAGCCACCCCGGTCAGCAACCACTGAAGGTCTTCGCCGGTCGCTTCGCAGATGCGTACCATCACCTCGCCGGGCGGCACTACGCCACGCTCGTAACGGGTGTACTCGTCGAGCGACAATCCGAGCCGGCGTGCAAAAAGAGCCTTGCCCTTGGGGCCGAAGTGACGGCGACGGAGTTCCTTCAGGCGTTGCGCTAAGGCTTGTTCGGGACTGCTCACGAATGCTCTTCCTTCCGGCGAACCCGGATACAGTATAAATACAAAAGGCGGACAAGGCCCGCGCCGGATAGAAAGATTAGGGTCTTCACCCTATCCGTAAAGGGATAACCCTCACAGGTCGTTGCAAAAGTCCTGTGGCAGCCGGGCCCCGTACCGGCCGATCCA
>JAGMDK010000371.1 GCA_023128695.1 Phycisphaerae bacterium | reverse complement strand
TGACCGGCGCGGCCGCGACCGCCGCCACGCAGCGTGAGGCGGCGTTGCTGGCGGAGTTGCAGCGGGCCTGCGATGCGGCGAGCCGAGTGTGGCAGGTGGGGGGGCTCGACGAGCTCGACGTCTGGGCCGCCGATCAGCGCAATTGGCTCTTGTCGTGCATGACCAGCGGTGATGAACCCTGGGAGGTGTTTCCTCGGACGCCGCTCGAACAGCCTCTCCCGGGGCCGCGTGATCCGAACGAGCTAGGACCGCCTTCGGAGCGCTACGACCTGAACGCGACGCTGGAATACTTCAAGCGTCTGGCCGCAACTCCGGATCCGCTAACCCGCGCGGGGGCGCTGCTCGCGTCGGCGAGCTACGAACAGCAACTGGGGCATCCGCTCGGGGCGGCCCGGATTCTCGCCGACGCCGCCAACCTGCTGCGTTCGACGCCCGGCTTGGCGCGGTTCGCGTATCGGGCCGAGTTGCGGCGGATCGACTCTCTGCTGATGGCCGGTGACCACGACCGGGCGCGGGAGGCACTGTCCGCGTTCTTCGAGGGGGTTCTCAATGACCATCCGGCTCGATTAGGTCCGCGGGAGATGGAGCGGCTGCGGCGGCAAGCAGGCGAACTCGGCCTGGTCGATGACGATCCGCTGACCGCGACACTCGCCGAGTTGCAACGCCGGGCGGTGAGACGTCAGTCAGTCGCGGATGTTGTCGCCGACCTGCTCGAAACCGGGCTCGCCGAACCGAGCCCGCCCACGGACGAGCTCACATTCATCACCGGAATGACCGCGGCGGATGAGCCCGTGGTCGTTGCGGTTCGCACGATCGCCGAAGATACCCGCCTCGCCCTGGTCACGCCCGCGGCCGAATTGTTGTCGCGCTTCTGGGGGTCGTCGTCGGCCGAGGCTGCGTGGCGGGTGACGCTTCGCGGCGGGTCCGAGCAGGAGCCGCTGGTCGAGTTGGGAGCCCTGTTTGCCCACGCCGTTCTCACGCCCACCCCCGAAACCGCGGCCCGCCTGCAAGCCGCCCAGCACCGGCGGTGGGGGATCCTGCTGGCGACGGCGGCGGGCACCACCGGGGCCTGGGGCCTGGTGATCTGGATGATGGTCCGCGTGATGGCCCGGCAGCGCGAGCTGGCCCGCCTGCAAAGCCGTTTCGTCGCCGACGTGAGCCACGAACTCAAGACCCCGCTGGCATTGATCCGTCTGCTGTCGGAAACACTGGCCGAGCAGCGCGTCCGCGATCCGAAGCGCATCCAAAGCTATCACGAGACGATCACCCGCGAGAGTGAACGACTGGCGGCGCTGCTGGACAACATCCTCGACCTGGGGCGGATCGAGTCCGGCCGCAAGGTGTACGAGTTCAGTACCTGCCAGGTTGCGGAGGCGGCCCGTCAGGCGTGGGCGCTGTTCGAGCCGCAATTCACGAGCGAAGGGTTCGACGCCCGGCTGGAGGTCGACGGGGCTCTGCCGACGGTGCGGGCCGACGCGGCGGCCTTGCAACAAGTGCTCGTCAACCTTTTGCAGAACGCGTACCGCTATGCCGGCGACGGTAAGTTCGTTCGGCTATCGGTCTCCCGTGACGGTCATCTCATCGTCATCGTCGTCGAAGACCATGGCATCGGGATGAACCGCGGGCAGCTCCATCGGCTCGGCGAGAGCTTCTTCCGCGGCGACGACACGCGCGTCCGCCAAACGCGCGGAACCGGGCTCGGGCTGGCGATCGTGAACCACATCGTCACCGCCCATCACGGCAAAATCGAGGTGCAATCGCGCCCGGGCGAGGGCAGCACGTTCACCGTATGGATTCCCTCCGCCCCCGCCGACGATGCGTAGCAGGCTCAGACCGCCGCAAAAGTCCTGTAGCGGCCGGGCTCCGTACCGGCCGTAAATGTAGCGGCCGGGCTCCGTACCGGCCGTTGTTTTAGCTCATGTTTGTCACTTCGCGAGGGGGCGCTGAGGTAAAATCGCTGCTCTTGACCCCGTGGAGGGGGTTTTCGGGGCTGCCGGCTGATTGTGTAATGCCAACATTGTGGATAACAAATCCGGTTTTGTTCTTGACTATTGCCGCTCTAGAGCCATCATACGGCCCGCATAGGTAATGCCAGATTATTGGCGATCCCTGGGGGGGCACGGCGGCGCCGGATTATGTTCGCACGTACAAAAAAAATCACCAGCGGCGACAAGGAATATCACTACCTCCAGATCGTCGAAGCCTACCGCGACAGCGGACGCCCCAAGCAACGGGGCGTCGCCAGCCTGGGGCGCTTGGATCTGCTCGGCGATAAGCTGGACGGACCGTGCTGCTGACACGTCACCTGTGGGAGCAAGTGAATCTCAGCGAGATCATCGCTCAGTTCTGCCGCTACCGCTGGTATCGCACGCTCGACGCGCTCTTGGCCGCCAAGGAGCAGATCGAGGAAGCCCTGTACTTGCGGGTGCGGGATCTGTTCAGCCTCAAGGTGGACGCTGAGAAGAAGACGCTTATCGGTGTCTTAACAGACCTGGAGAAACGCTTTGGCTTGAACCGGGTGATGGTGGTGGGCGATCGAGGGATGGTCAGCCCGGCCAACCTCGAGTTTCTGTCGGGAACTCCATTCCGTTATCTGCTGGGCATTCCGGGCCGGCGTTGCGAAGAAGCCGTGGCGGTCCTTGACGCGCTCAGTGACACGAAGTGGCAGCGTGTCGACCAGGGCAACCGTGTCCAGGAAGTCGAGGCCGGGCGGGCTCGCCAGGCGTTGGAGAAGGTGGCTGCGGCGGTTGAGGCCGGCCGGCTGAAGGATCAGGCGAAGATCGGAGCCCGGGCCCAGCGGGCTTTGTCCCAGCACCAGGGCTATCGTTACTACTCGTGGGCGGTTGGCGGGCGAGGCCACCAAAGGGACGAGCGGGTGGAGGCCCACATCTTTGTGGCCACCTTGGCCTTGTTCCTCAAGCGGACCCTGGACCATCAACTGGCCGGGGAGCTGCCCGAGTTGAGCAGCACGGATGCGTTCGCCGCCATGAAGTCGATCGGGATCGCGGAGTTGAGCCTCAACGGCCAGCCTACCCGCCTCGTGTCCGGCGGAGGCCGAGATGCGCGGCGTGTTCTGGCCGCCTTGGGCATCAAGGACATCAACCCGCCGAGCCCCGAAAAACAGCGCAAGGAGCCCCCAAAGTGAGGGTGTAATGGCAAACTCGAAATCGGGCTCTTATTCTACAAGGACTTACGAACGCAAGTGACAAACATGAGCTAGCGTTGTAGTACTCATTTGCGAAACAACGAGGCGGCGTCGTGACCCGTAAAGCCGGTTGAGAGCTTCAGCAGCGTGTTAACGCGGTGATCGGTCAGCTCGCTTGTCAACGGCACCGGGAAGTTCGCCTGCCCTGGGCGCGTGTTCAAGGTGGCCGGGACGGCTTGGTGTTTGACCGCCAACAGACCGCCGATCATCTCGATGAGACCGCTGGCGGCCAGCATGTGCCCGACGTACGGCTTGATGGCGAGGGCCAAAGCCGGCGTGGCTGCCCCGGCCAAGGCTTGCTTCAAAGACTTCGCCTCGTAACCGTCCGAGAGGGTGGTGCTCGCGGCGTGCGGCAGAACGAGGTCCAGTTCGTTCGCTCTTACACCGGTTGCATGCAGAACATCCTTGATGACGTCGCGCAGGCGGGCGGAGCGCACGTCGGGGATGACCTGCTTCCAACCCTGCTGGGCAAACGCGCCGCCGAGATAGCCGGCGTAAACGTCGGCCCCGCGCCGGGCGGCGCTGTCGGCGGACTCGAGCACGAGCGCCGCGGCCCCTTCACCCACATAGAAACCCGAGGTCTCGGCGTCGAACGGACGCATATTCCCGTCGCTGGCGTAGAGATTGAGCCGCCGAAACCATTCCACCCGGGCAGCCGTGTCGAACGCCTCCCCGCCGACAACCACCATCACCTCGGCCTGCCCGGCGCGGATGCGCTGGGCGGCGGCCTCGATGGCGAAGGCTCCCGACGTGCAGGCGTTGTGGATGCTGGTCGAATACCCGCGTAAGCCCAGCGCTTTGCCCACCATGTGCACGTACAGGAACGGCTGCATGTTGTAAAAAAACGGGGCCAGCAAGTCGTATACCGGCGGCGGACCGTTCGAGGGCATCGGCGTCGATAGAAGCTCAAACAATCGGCTGACCGTGCGCTCCACGGCCGGGGCTTCAAAAACCTGGATCGCACCGATGTTATTCCTGTCGCGATCGTATTCGACGCCCGCGTCTTGCAGGGCCAACTCAACGGCCAGCAGCGCGTAGGCCAAATCCCGACACTCCGGGCAGTCCTGGCCGGCCAGGAAATCCAAGTGCCGCGCGAGACCCGGGACCTGGTCCGCCGGCGGCATCGACGCGACCGGCATTTCCACCGTGCGGCCCACGTCCACGGGGAGTGTGCGGGTACGCACGTTGGTTTGCCGGGTTGCGAGTGAATCCCAAAAGGCCTCGCGTCCCACACCGATTGATGAAACCGGTCCGACGCCGGTGATAACTACTTCATGGGTACGACTATCCATCCTGTGCTCCCGCGCTTGGTCGCCGAATTATCCTTGCCAGCCGTTGCTACATTCCTGTGTGGCACCGGCTTCCAGATTCCTGTGTGGCACCGGCTTCCAGCCGGTGGTTCGGCCGGTACGGGGCCCGGCCGCTACATCAATCGGCCGCCAGGATGACACTGCTGTTATAGCCGCCGAAACCGGCCGAGTTGTTCAGGGCGTGCCGCACGGTTTTGGGCTGGGCGGCCCCACGCAAGGCCTCCAGGGGACCAGTTTCAGCCGGATTATCCAGGTGCCAGGTCGGGATCAAGGTCTGCTCTTGAAGGCTGAGCACGCAGCAGGCCGCCTCCATGGCCGAGGCCGCGCCCATGGTGTGCCCGGTCAGGGCCTTGATGGAACTGAAGCTCACGCCCTGGGGGAAGCACTTCCGCATGACCTTGATCTCGATGGCGTCGTTCTGGGGCGTCCCGGTGCCGTGGGCACAGACATAATCAATATCTTGCGGCTGGAGACCGGCGTCGCGAAGAGCGTCCTGGGTTGCGCGGGTCAGACCGTCGCCCTCGGGGTCCGGGCGGGTGGGGTGGTAGTTCTCGCAGGTAGTGGCGCAGCCGAGCACTCGGGCGCGGAGCGGAGCGCCACGGGCGCGGGCTTGCGCTTCACGTTCGAGAACGAACACGGTCGCCCCTTCCCCGACAAGCAATCCGTCGCGATCCTGATCGAACGGCCGGCATGTCTCCGCCGCCATGATCCGCAGACGCATGAAGCCGAGGAAGGCCAGGCGACTGAAGCCGTCCGCCCCGCCGGCCAGGACCACGTCACACTCGCCGGCTCGAAGCGACCGAACCGCTGTGCCGAGGGCCATGTTCCCGGCGGCGCAGGCCCCGAAGAGATCGACGGCCGTGCCGCTGACGCCGAGATCACGTTGCACGTTGCGGGCGAGGGACCCGGGCGGCGCGGACGCGATCAGTTGCATGTGCTGCTCGGACAGCCAATCGGCATCCGGGGCGTCGAGGCGCTGCTCGATGAATTCGGTCTCGCCCATGGTGGTGCCGATGATGATCGCCGTTCGTCCGGGCTCGATCTCCGCGGGCGTCAGACCGGCCGAGGTCACGGCTTGCCGGGCGGCGGTGACCGTCAATTGGGCCGCCCGCCCCAACGGCTCTGCGACGTCGAGCGGCTCGCGAACCTGGCAGGCGATCTTGCGGGTCAGCTCCGACGTGTCCAGGCAGTCCACCGGCGAGGCCCCCGAGCGGCCGGCGCAAAGTGAATCCCAGAATCGTCGTTCTTCACCGCCGATGGGAGAAACCACGCCCAGACCGGTGATGACGATGTTGTCGGCCATATTCTTTATTCTATCAGTCCGTTGAAAACGGGGACCGGCACCGCGCGGATGTGCGTGTTTCTCGCGGTCAACCGGCCGCCAGCTTCTTTTGCATCAGCTCGAAGACGTCGTCGAGGCACTTGACCTGTTGGATGATGTCTTCCGGCAAATCCTGCTGGATGATTGATTCGATCAGCGCGACCATGTGGACGGCGTCCAGCGAGTCCATCCCGATATCAGTCAACGGCTGGGTCGTGTCGATCTGCTCGACCGGTTTCCCAATCGCCTCGGCCACCCAGTCTAGAATCTCACTCTTGCCCGCTTCAAAATCGCTCATCCGCATCTGCTCCTGCGTTATGTGGTCACCGGCTGGTGCCGCGGTTTGCTCGGCCCGGGTGCTTTGACCGCAGCCAGAGGGTAATCAATATGCACGGCCATCCATTGCGCGACCAGAACCCGCCAACGTTGATAGCCGTCCTCGGCGCGCTGCGCGCGGACCTGGGTTTCCGCTCGGTCGCACTCCCGAATGGAGGCGTAAATCGCTTCCCGCACAGGGTCCGCCAGGCGGGCCATGTCGCGCTCGAACTGCTCGGGGTCGTTGATCGAGCGCGCTTTGAGACCGAAGCACATCCCCTGGTGAATATCTTTGTGCCACTCGGCCGGGAGACGGGTCATGAGTTCGAGCGGCACCTCCATCTGGTCCGGAAAGATGAACACGGATGCCAGCCCCGCCCCGCCGGCCGCGTCTATGGCGTGTGGACCTAACTTGGCGACGTGTTCGCTCAATAAATCCGGATCCTGCATGAAATAGAAGAAAAGTGCCCGGCCGACACCCTGATAGGCGGCATTGCGGGCGTAGCCGTCCAATGCGTCGAGCTTGCGCAGGCTGGTCGGATCGTGCGGGTAGTCGAAGAAGCCGTGCTTGAAGCCGTAGCCGTCGTAGCACAGGTAGCGGTACAACGGATCGAGGTTCGCCGTCACCTGGGCCAAGTGTTGGGGACTGTGGTTGCGCATGCCCGACCAGAATCCGAGGCCGACATGATGCAGGTACCGGAACCCCGGATAGCGCCGTGGCAGACGTGCTTCAAACTTCGCCGCGTCGAATTGAAAGAGCCGCCGCACAGTGTACCCCATGGCGGCGCCCTCCTGCGCGAAGGGCCCATCAAGGGCCTGCCGCGTGTCACAGTAGCGTTCCCAAGCCGAGGCCGACGGCGCCGCGATCATGGCGTTGAACCCGCCCGCGAAGCTGCTCAGGATCGAGTCGACTCTGGCCGCGTGCTCGGCGGGAACACGCAGCCCGAGCTTGGCAACCGTCATCCGGTCCGCTCGTATTTTGAACGGCGCCAGCGCAACTCGCCACCAGCCGGTGAACAGTACTACCGCCACCAGGATGACCGCAATGTATACTACAAGCACCATCGTTCAGCAGAACGGCTTTGCCAAAGGAATCCGAGAGACGAACTATCCCCTGACCTCAACGGACGAGTCAGCCACTGAAACCCTACTCCGGCAACGCCGAAACCTCCAATTTAACTGTAACATTATTCCAGTCCGGATGATAGAAGTTTCGTAAGAGTTCAGCCGTTTGCAGCT
>JAGMDK010000370.1 GCA_023128695.1 Phycisphaerae bacterium | reverse complement strand
CTCGTCTTTTAGCTGATCGCTGATTGCTGACCGCTGAATGCTTACAAATTTTCTACTTTTCAGATACGCAGTGAGAGGCGGATCCGCGCCCCCGCGCTCAGCGCCAAGATGCAGACAATGGTTCGAGCGGCGCTATTGTCCCCGCGCGCACCGTACCGAGACGTGCGGGGCGCTGGTTATGGCCGGTGGGGTCCCAAGCGATGGTCCCGCTGACGCCGGTCCAGGCGGAGAGTTCGCGGACGGAGTCGCGGATGCGCACTCTGTTTAGACCGGCGGCGCGAATCGCGGCGATCAGCAACTTCACGGCATCATATGTGTAAGCGGCGGAGTAGTCGGGTTTGCGATGGAACCGCTCCCCAAAACGCTCGGAAAAGTGCTCGGACCGCTTTCCTATGACCGTGGGGTGCCATAACAGTGGAAAGACGACTCCTTCCGCGGCGTCGCCGGCGGTTTCAACAAGCAACCGACGACCCCCGGCCGGGCCCATGAAAACCGGCTCGCGGAATCCTTCCCGGCGAAAGGCGATGAGAAAACGGGCGGCATCGCGCGGGCCGGCAATTAACGCGATTGCTGCCGGTTCAACTTGGCGAATGCTTTCCAGCGTCGCATCGAACTCCGCTCGGCCGGGGCCAAACTCAAAATGAAAAAGGGGGAATGCCTGGTGACCTGCAAGGGCCGCGAGCAACTCGGCGGTGAACAGCCGTGAATCGTGATCGGTGCATGAAATGACGACGAAGTGCCCGCCGGCGATCCGCGCGACAAGCTCCTGGGCCAGTGCGGCGGCGAGGAACTGGTCGCCCGGCGCGCAGGAAAATATCCAGGGGACATTGGCCAGATTGGTGGTCTTATCTGTGCTGATCGGATTAATAAACGTCAGCCGAGCCTTGGCGACGACCTGTTCGACAAGATGGGCGGACGCGCCATCCGGGGCCCCGACGATCGCCCAGATTTCATCTTCATAGGCCAGCCGCGTTACGCTTTTGATGCCCGTGCCCCAGGGATTCTCCGACCAGGCCGGCACCAGCCGAAACGGTAGCCCCTCATAACCGTCGGCCGCGTTGGCCTCCTCGATCGCCAACGTCGCGGCCAGCCACATCTGACCGGCGGTGGGATGCTCCGGATCGTCAGGGCCATACCAGCCGATGCGAACTTCCGTGAGACCCGTCGGCGGCGCATCCTCACGTCCCGGACCGACGTACTGCGCTGTGTGCTCGCGGGCGTTGAAGAAGGGTTTTTGCGCATGTGGATCGGCGGAAGTTGCGCGCGTCTCTAGCGGGGTAACACAACGATCATCCGTGGCGCAACCCCCCGCCAGTACAGAGATCACCATTAGCAGGGTGGCCCACCCGACCTTTGTACGTGTTGAGCACGTACACAGTCCCTCCGGGACTATTAGAGCGAAGAACATTACTCAACCGGCACCGTCTTGCGGGTGACGCGGTCGCGGGGGGCGATTGTGCCGCGGGGGATGTCGAGCTCGGCGCGGGAGTAGAACTTCCAGCGGCCGTTCTCGACCCGCGTGAGAAAGACCTTGCCCAGGTCGTCGAGGCAGGCGCTGAGCGGGATCTCGCCCGTGGCGCCTTTGTAGGCATTCGGCCGATGGGCCAACACGTCGCGAATCTTGGCTCGATTCAAACCGGCGGTCTGAATCGCCCAGATCAGCATGTTCATCCCATCGTAGGCATGGGCCGCGTATGTGTCGGGCTCGGCGTTGTACTGCCGGCGATAAGCCTGCTGAAATGCTTCTAGAACCGCGTCCTCCCGCTGCGGGTTCCAGGGATATGTGCCCATGACCCCCTCCGCGTTCTCGCCGGCGATTTTCAGAAACTCGTCCGAGACGCAACGGTCGCACGCGAAGAAGGGTTGCTCCAGGCCCAGTGCGCGCATCTGATTGAGGATCACGGCCCCGTCCTCCGCGTCGCCCCAATGGACGATGGCCTCGACGTCGGCGGCCTTGAGACGCTCGATTTGCAGGGAGAAATCTTCGCCGCCCACCTGATACGCCATCTCCAGCACCACGGGTTTTCCCAGGCGGCGGCTGCCGTCCATGATCTCGCGCACGCCGAAGCGGCCGTAGCGGTTGCTGGCCCGGATGATGCCGACGCGGGTGTAGCCCAGTTTGCGATAAAGATAATCGACCAGCAGGTAGCTTTGCTGCCGGTCGTCGCCGATGCAGCGGAAGACCCACGGGATGTTGGTTTCGATAAAGGTAGGGTCGGTATCGCCGCTGTTCATCATGGTGATCTCGGCCTTGAGGGCCACACGGATGGCGATGTGGCTGTTGGCCCCGTCGATGGTGCCGAGGATGGCCCAGACCTTGTCCTTGTAGGCCAACTTGATGATCTCGTTGCCCGAGGCGCCCCACAAGCCGTTGTCGTTGGAGATGACCAGCTCGAAGGGGATGCCGCGTTTGAGATAGCCGCCGTGCTGGTTGGCGTGCTCGATCGCGAGCCGGGCTCCGCGCAGCATGGCGACACCGAGCACCTCCTCGTGACTCTTGCCGCCGGTGGCGACCGAGACGGTGGCCATGATCGGGCCGATGAAGCCGAGCTTGACGGTGTCGAGGTGCTTGGGCTCGGGGTGCGCGCGGCCCGGGCCGGTGTATTCCATCTGCTCCAGGAAATGCTCCTTGAAGGGCGTCACGTGCCGGAAGGGCTCGACGTCCGTGGCCGAGAAGGCGTAGTTGTGGTCCTTTTGGAGCACCAGGTTAGGCACCTCGTAAGGACCGACATCGATCAGCTTCAGCAACATCTCGATAGTCGACGTTTCCGCGTCTGCCGCCTTCGAGGCTGTCTCGGCGGCATCGGGGGCCTTGGTCTTTTCAGACTCTGTCTCGGCGGCCTGTGAAGTCGAGTTCGCCCCGAGCCAGGTGGTCAATGCCAAAGCCGCCCAAATTGTCAATCGTCGCGCGATCATATTCGTCACCTCCGAATGGCTTTGCGCCCTCCCTATTGTAGCATTATCTCCATCTTTTTTTTGAAGAGCCGCGGGCTTCAACTCGCGCGGACTGCCGCTGGTGCGAGATTCCCGCTGGTGCGAGATTCCTATCTCGCACCTCTCTGGGCAGGATTCCAATCCTGCTTCTGGTCAGCGGGAAAGGATTCCCACGGATCATCGTGCGAGAAAGGATTCTCGCACCAGCCGGCATTCGTCAGGCACGGAGGCCTGACGCTACATTTTATTCGGTACTCTCTATCAATCCCGGGTAATACCCGCGACCGATCGCGTGCCCGAGGCCCTTGGATGTGCCCAGCCAAGCGTCATTGCCGTCGAACTCTGCCCATAGGACGTAATTATGCGGCAGACTCGGCGGCGTCTCGATCTCGGCCAGCACCTCGTGCCCCCGCTGCACGACGGCCTTGCCCTTGTGGGTCTTGTGGTCACTAGTGTACGTCACCCAGGTATCAGTGGCGAAGTCGGCCAGCACGCCGAGTCCCTTGTCGGTCGCGAACCAGGCTTCGTTGGCGCCGCGGCCCTTGACGGCATTGCAGAAATCGCTCGGCAGGCCGCAGTCGTGCGCGAAGTAGCCCCGCCAGTGCCGCCCATCGTAGCGGCAGCCCCCGAAGTAGGTCGTGACCCACAGCACCTGGTCGATATAGCTGACGCCGGTGGTGATCACGTGGACGACGCCGTCGTCGCGGTAGAGGTCGATTTCCATCTCGCCGTCGGGGTCGAGGTAATCCTTCCAGGTGCCGCGCGCGACGTTGTATTCCAGGACGCCGCTGCCCCAGATACCGAGATAGACCAGTCCGTCGGCATAGCTCACGCCGTAGTTCCAGATCTCCTCCATCGGGGCGTTTTTCTCGGTGAAGATGGACCATTCGCCGGTAACGGTATTGTAGCGGCTGGCGCCGGCGGTAGTGGCGGCCCAGATATTGTCATGCTCGACGGCGACGCCGTAGACCACGTCGTTGACCAGGCCGCTGTTGAGCTGGTGCCAGTGGTCGAAGCGTCCGCCGCTGAAGCGGGCCAGGCCGCCGCCGAAGAGTCCGAGCCAGACCTCGCCGGTTTTAGGATGGACGTCGATGGCCGCGACGACCCGCCAGGGCAGGCCGTCCTTTTCGGTCCAGGATTTGATCTGGCGGGTTTTCTTGTTGAGGCAGGCCAGTCCGTTTTCGGTGCCGATCCAGACGTGGTCGCCGGAAACCTTGACGGCGAAGATGTGGTCGTTGGGCAGGCCGTCCTTGGTCGTGAATTGCTCCCACTCGGTGTAGATGTAGG
Organism: Phycisphaerae bacterium; assembly: GCA_023128695.1. GTDB lineage: Bacteria > Planctomycetota > Phycisphaerae > UBA1845 > Fen-1342 > JAGMDK01. The sequence goes on along the minus strand of JAGMDK010000370.1, from coordinate 410 downwards.
GCATGCCCGGTGACAATTGACGATTGACGGTTGACGATTGACGATTGGGGGATGAAGGGGGCGCTGATTGGGGTTCGGTCGTTTCTTGACGATTGACGATTGACGATTGACGATTGGGGGCCGGTTCTCGAAGCGCTGGTTCGGAGGTGTGTTGCGCGGGGGTGCAGGCAACTAAGCCGGTTAATAGCACAATGAAATGAGCGTGCGCGAGCGTGCGCCAACGAAGAGCCGCGGGCTTCAGCCCGCGCGGTTTTGCGATCGCCGAGCCGGCGCAAGATCGCGCACGATCAGATGGGCAGCGTGGCAGGGTTAGTCGGTTCATCTGATCGCCTCCCGGCGAACTTCGGCCGGCACGGGGCCCGGCCGCTACATCTAGAAACTAGAAACTGGAAACTAGACCTTATCACCTT